>CAZWCO010000001.1:0-3232 GCA_964632665.1 uncultured Lachnospiraceae bacterium
GGCTAAGAAGTGGATTGGTAACGGCGCACAGCCTACTGATACAGTAAAAGCACTTTTAAAGAAGTCAAACATCCTTTAATAGCTTTTTATCGGGAGGATAAGTATGAAGCAAGTATTGGAATTTGTTGCAAAATCGCTTGTTGATAATCCTGATGCTGTTACTGTTACAGAGGTTGATGGCGAAGACGGTATGGTCCTTGAGCTAAGAGTGGCTGAGGGAGATATGGGTAAAGTCATTGGCAGACAGGGAAGAATAGCAAAAGCTATAAGAACTGTTGTAAAGGCAGCGGCTAATCGTGAAAACAAGCGTGTAAGTGTTGAAATCATCTGATTTTTGACACGTGTGCAGTATTTGAGAAAATCCGCCCTGAGCGGATTTTTTTCAATATTGCGTTTTTACAGGAAAGGATTTTAAATATGGAAATGCTTGAAATAGGAAAAATAATAAATACTCACGGACTTCGCGGTGACGTAAAGGTTGCACCGTGGACAGATGTGCCGGAGGATTTTGAATATATAAAAAAGGCATATGTAAAAAAAGGCGGAGAAAGTATTTCTTTGAATGTAAGCTATGTAAAATACCAGAAAAACAATCTGATAATTAAGTTTAAGGAAATAAATTCTATCGAGGATGCAGAAACTTTTAAAAATCTTGTACTTACAGCAGAAAAATCAGAGCTTCCGCCTCTTCCGGATGGCATGTACTATATAGCAGACTTAATTGGATGTGTAGTAACAGATACGAGGGGAGTGGGAAAGGGAAAAATTCTCGATGTGTTTTCTGCCGGTGCAGGCAATGTTTACGAGGTGGAAACAGAAACCGGTAAAAAGCTCTTACTTCCTGCAAACGAAGGAACGGTAATCAGTACAGATATAGAAAACAAAAGAATAATAATGAATATACCCGAGGGGTTGGAGGACTAAATGAAAACTTTTCATGTTCTTACTCTTTTTCCTGAAATGCTGGAAGCTGTCCTTGGTAACAGTATTATAGGCAGAGCAGAAAAAGCCGGACTTATCGGACTTGAATTTATAAATATCCGTGACTTTGCATTTAATAAGCATAAAAAAACAGACCTGTATCCCTATGGCGGTGGCGGCGGTATGGTTATGACTCCTGAACCTATATACGCTGCATGGGAGGATATAACAAGGCGCATAGGAGAAAAGCCTCTTACTGTTTTCATGTCACCACAGGGCAGAGTTTTTAATCAGGATATTGCAAAAGAGCTACTTCCAAATGAGCATATAGTAATCCTCTGCGGTCACTATGAAGGCGTAGACCAAAGGATAATTGATGAAATTGTAGATATGGAAATATCAATAGGTGACTTTGTCCTTACAGGCGGCGAAATACCTGCCATGGCTGTCATTGACGCGGTTGCACGTATGGTGCCCGGTGTGCTGACAAATGAGGACTCTTACTCGGAGGAATCCCATTTTTCGGGTCTTTTGGAACATCCCCAGTACACAAGACCGGAAGAGTTTATGGGACGGCGTGTTCCCGATGTTCTC
Organism: uncultured Lachnospiraceae bacterium; assembly: GCA_964632665.1. GTDB lineage: Bacteria > Bacillota > Clostridia > UBA1381 > UBA1381 > RGIG9115. The sequence goes on from CAZWCO010000001.1 coordinate 1,516, forward strand.
CTTTCAGGACATCATGCAAACATTCTTAAATGGAAAAGAGAGCAATCTCTTTTAAACACTCTAAAAAAACGTCCTGATATGCTTGAAAAGGCAGAGCTTACAGAGGCGGATAAAAAATTTATAAAGGAAAGTGAAAAAAATGACTAATCTTATTTTCGTACGACACGGAGAAAGTCTTGCAAACAAGGAGGATGTATGCATAGGACATACAGACCTTGATTTGTCTGAAAAAGGCAGAGTTCAGGCGCAGCTGACAGCAGAATATATAATCAGTAATTTTGAAGTGGACAAGATATATTCAAGTGACCTTAAAAGAGCATATAACACAGCTAAAGCAGTTGCAGACAAGCTTTCTATTTCTGTTATGGCTGACCAAAATCTTCGTGAACTTTATTTCGGAGAGTGGGAAAATCGTAAAATATCTGACTTGGTAGATAATGAAGAAGAATTCAAAGTATGGAGAAATGATATTTCCAAAACAAAATGCCCCGGCGGTGAAACCGTGGCACATATGTATGACAGAATACTATCTGCAGTAGAAAAAATTGCAAAGGAAAATGACGGTAAAACCGTACTTATCGTATCACATGGAACACCAATTCGTGCAATGGAATGTGTGTGCATGGGAAAAGATATTGAATATATGAAAAATATTTCATGGGTTGCAAACGCATCAGTAAGTACAGCCACTTACGAGGACGGAATTTTTAATATAATAGAATTTTCTCAAGACAGCCATATGGGAGAACTGGTAACAAACCTTCCACCTTCGATTTAAGACTTTTATGATGTTTTTGCTCCAGTAAGAGAGCCTAATAGGGCACAAATAAAGCATATAAGTAAAAATATGTAAAATCCTGTACCTGACGGAATTCCTCCTGTAACAACAGAGATAATAACAAGCACAGCCAAAATGCTTATTATTCCGGAGGCGAGACCTTTTAAAACTCCTGAATTTTCGGCAGAGCGTGACACGAACATACTTCCTAAAAAGGTACAAAGACCAAGGAGCACCCACAGTATTCCTTTGAGAATGGGAGAGGGAATGTCTGTCAGAATGTTTACAACAGAACAGACAGAAATAAAAATTACCATAAGTAAAATTGTAAATACAGAGCCTTTTATAATTCCTTTCATTTAACTCATTCCTTTTGCATATATTTGTTGTTTCATTTATATGATTGTGATTTGCAAAAATATACCGTTTTTTTGTAAATTATTCAAAAAAGTGTTGACAGCAATGGATAAAAGTGCTATCATAGGAGTATAGTTTGATTTGGAGAAAAAAGTTATGAGAAACAATTACTTTACAGGCGCATACTTTTTTGCAGGCTTCTATTATTACTTTAGTAGGTTGCTTGCGATGCGTTGTAAAGTTTTATAATTTGTATAAATAATTATAAAGGATTACATTGAGCCGCAAGCAAGGGTTTGAATGTAATCCTTTTTTAACTTTGGAGGCGTATTATGAAAACAAACAATGTAGGAATTATCGGTCTTGGTCTTATTGGCGGCTCTCTTGCACGCGCTTTTAAGAAATATACCAATGTAACTGTTACAGGCTACGATGCAGAGCCGGAGGTTATAAGCCGAGCTGTAAGCGAAGGAGTCATAGACGGAGAGACTTGTCTTGAAGAATGTGATTTTCTTATATCCGCTCTTTATCCCTCTGCCACAATTGAATTTCTTAATAAAAATGCAGACCGGATAAAAAAAG
>CAZWCO010000001.1:3242-9033 GCA_964632665.1 uncultured Lachnospiraceae bacterium
TGATTGCGGCGGTACTAAGCTTAAGGTGTGCGAGAATTGCGAAAAAATTGCCCTTGACAATGGATTTACCTTTGTTGGTATGCACCCTATGGCAGGAACAGAGCATTCGGGCTACGGATTTTCTTCTGCAGAGCTGTTTCAGGGGGCATCACTTATTATTTGTTCTGATGAAAAGCAGGAAGATGCAGAGGAGCTTTTTGGTAAAATAGGCTTTGATATTTTCAGGTACACAAGCCCTGAAAATCATGACGGAATGATAGCCTTTACGTCCCAGCTTGCACACGTTGTATCCAATGCATTCGTAAAAAGTCCAAGATACTCCGAGCACGGAGGATTTTCTGCCGGAAGCCTTAAGGACTTAACACGTGTTGCATGGCTTAATGAAACAATGTGGACAGAACTGTTCTTACAAAATAAAGATTTTTTGTCAGGTGAAATAGACCTTTTATGCGAAAACTTAAAAAAATACTCTGACGCAATAAAAAGCGGAGATGACAAAGCATTAAAGGTCCTTCTTGCAGAGGGCAGAAGAATAAAAGAAAAGGTTGATGGAAGATAATGGAGAAAATAGTAGTAAAAGCATCTATTACATATGATGTGCTTGTTGGAAGCAATATCCTTGAAAAAAGCGGAGAGCTGATTAAAGAAGTTATAAAGCCATGCCGTGCCTTTATAATAACAGATGACATAGTAGAAGGCTTGTATCTTGATACAGTTAAAATTTCTCTTGAAAACAGCGGATTTAAAACAGATACCTTTGTATTCAAAAACGGAGAAAACTCCAAAAACTCCGGAACGCTTTTAGATATTGTTGAAAGTATGGCAGAGAAAAGGTATACAAGAAGTGATATTATAGTTGCTCTTGGGGGCGGTGTTGTAGGTGATACGGCAGGCTTTGCTGCAGCAAGCTATTTAAGAGGAATAAAATTTGTACAAATTCCAACAACACTTCTTGCAATGGTTGACTCGTCAGTAGGGGGTAAGACAGCAGTAAATCTTAAAGCAGGCAAAAATTTGTGGGGTGCTTTTCATCAGCCATCCCTTGTACTTTGTGACACAGCCTGCCTTAAAACTCTTAGCCGTGAAATTTTTCTTGACGGCGTTGCAGAGTCTGTAAAGTACGCTGTTTTAAAGGATGAAAGTCTTTGTAACCTTATAAATGAAGACCTTGAGAGTGCTATTAAAGAATGTATAGAGATAAAAAGAGATATTGTGGGCGAGGATGAATTCGACAAAGGAACACGACAGCTGTTAAATCTCGGTCACACTCTCGGACACTCTATTGAAGCCCTAAGTAACTTTAAAATTACTCACGGTCACGCAGTCAGCATCGGTATGGTGCTTGCAAGCCGTGGCGGAGAAAGAATGGGTATTACAAAAGCGGGGATAACAGATAAAATAATAAGTGTTTTAAAGGAGTTCGGGCTCCCCACAGAGTGCCCGTACAGCTCAAAAGAGCTTGCAGAGCATGCTCTTGGAGACAAAAAACGTGATGGAGATAATATTACTTTGGTAATTCCCGAAACATTTGGAAAGTGCAAACTTGTTAAGGTGCAGGTATGCGAGCTTCAACAGTTTGCAGGCGAATAAAGGAGAAAAAGTGGACATTAAAATTATTCCAAAAAAGCTATGCGGAAGCGTTAAAGCTGTTTCTTCAAAATCCTTTGCCCATCGCATAATTACAGCGGCGGCTTTGGCAGATAAGGAAACAGATGTTTATATAAATGGGTTTTCTGATGATATTTTAAGAACGATTTCCTGTGTGGAAGCTCTCGGTGCAGTGTGCAGGAGAGAAGAAGACAGGGTTTTAATAACTCCCATAACACAGAAAAAAGAAAATGCTATTCTCGAGCTGGGCGAAAGCGGAACAACAGCGCGTATTATGCTTCCTGTGTGCGCAGTAGTTTCAAAAAGCGCACAGCTTTCAGGTACAGGCAGACTTCCTGAAAGACCCTTTGCAGACATAACAAAGCTTCTAAGAAGTAAGGGCTGCAGCGTTTCGTCGGACAGCTTGCCAATAAGCCTTTCAGGAACAATTAAAAGCGGTAATTTTGAAGTGCCGGGCAATATCAGCTCCCAGTACGTTACAGGTCTTATGATGGCGCTTCCGCACCTTGAAGGAGATAGCACAATAACCCTTACAACTCCATTAAAATCAGCTGCTTATGTGGATATAACAATAGATGTATTAAAGGATTTTGGAGTAAATATTTCAAAGACTGAAACAGGATATAATGTATCGTCAGGGAAGTTTATAAGTCCCGGAAAGGTAAGTGTTGAGGGCGACTGGTCAAATGCTGCATTCTGGATAGTTGCAAAGGAAATGGGCTCGGATGTTAAAATTTCAAACCTTAATACAAGCTCTGTTCAGGGAGACAGGAAAATAATGGACGTGATCACAGAGCAGGAAATAGACATTGACGAAATTCCTGATTTATTTCCCATTCTCGCAGTTCTTGCATGCTCAAGGACAGGCACTACAAGGCTTTATAACGGAGCACGTCTGAGACTCAAGGAAAGCGACAGAATAGTTGCAACAGAGTCCCTTATAAAAGCTCTTGGGGGAAATGCAAAGTCAGGTCCTGACTACCTGGAAGTATATGGCACAGGAGCTTTAAAGGGCGGACTGGTTGACGGCTTTAACGACCATAGAATTGTTATGGCGGCGGCAGTTGCGGCAACTATTTGTACAGACGAGGTTATAATTACAGGCGCAGAGGCTGTAAATAAATCATATCCGTCATTTTTCGATGAGTATAAGAAATTAGGAGGAGAGACATATGTCATATAATATGGATTCAATAACTCTCACAGTAGCAGGGGAGTCACATGCAAAAGCGCTGTCTGTTATTCTTGAAGGTGTAAAAGCCGGCGAGGAGATTAACCTTGACGCTTTGTATGCATTTATGAAAAGACGAGCTCCCGGACAGGATAAATTTTCCACGCCGCGCAAGGAAGCGGATATACCTGTCATATTGTCAGGAATAAACAACGGATACACAACAGGCTCTCCCATTTCTGCAATGATAGAAAACACCAATACAAAAAGTGCAGATTACGGCGAAAAGCTTGATATCCCGCGCCCCGGACATGCAGACTTTCCGGCAAGTGTAAAGTTTGGAGAATATTTTAATTTTTGCGGCGGCGGTCAGTTCTCGGGAAGACTAACAGCAGGAATTTGCTTTGCCGGCGGTATAGCAAAGCAGATACTTTCCCGAAAAGGAATAAATGTACATGCCCATATTTCATCCATTCACGGCGTGGCAGATAAGAGCTATAAGGATGGAGTGGTTGATGTTTCAGAAAAGAGCTTCCCTGTAATATCAGATGAAGCGGGACAAAAAATGATGGAAGAAATTAATACTGCCCGGGAGAATCTTGATTCTGTAGGCGGCAGCATAGAATGTGCCGTTACAGGACTTGATGTTGGCATGGGTGACGCTCTTTACGGCGGTATTGACGGAGAGCTTGCAAAGGCGGTCTTTGCAATTCCAGCAGTAAAAGGAATAGAGTTTGGCGCAGGATTTAATGTTTGTTCCATGCTTGGAAGCGAAAATAATGACGAATTTATAATAGAGGACGGCAAGGTAAAAACAAAAACAAACAACCATGGCGGAGTGCTGGGCGGCATGACGACCGGTATGCCTTTGATTTTCAATGTTGCAATAAAGCCAACACCGTCTATCGGTAAAAAGCAAAATTCCGTAAGCTTTGAAAACATGTGTGCGACAGGACTTGAAATAAAGGGACGACATGACCCGTGCATTGTTCACAGAGCTGTTCCTGTTGTGGAGGCTGCAGCAGCACTTGTTATTCTTGGTAAAGTATTAAAAGAGGGTGAATAAAATGGATCTTGGAAATATAAGAGAACAAATAGACGAAATTGATAATCAAATAATTGCTCTTTTCAAGAAAAGAATGGAAGCGGTAACCAATGTTGCTATATACAAAAAGGAAAATAATCTGCCTGTGTTCAGCCGCAAACGAGAAAGAGAAATTTTGAACCGTATATCACTTCTTACAGGTGAAGAGATGGCAGTTTATGCAAGGACACTATATAACACAATTTTTGATATCAGCCGCTCATACGAAACAAAAAAAATAAATGATGTTTCCGAGACGGTTAAGAAAATTGAAGCTGTAATAGAGTCAACAGGTAAAATGCTTCCCTCTGCCGCAACTGTTGCATGTCAGGGGACGGAGGGTGCATATTCGGAAGAGGCAACAGGAAAGCTTTTTGCAAATCCGTCAGTAATGTATTTTGACGATTTCAAAGGTGTTTTTGAAGCGGTAAAACACGGTGTTTGCCGTTACGGTGTGCTTCCCATAGAAAACAGCGTCCATGGCTCTGTATCCGAGGTTATAGACCTTATGGCACAATATGATTTTAATATTGTAAGGTCTGCCAAGGTGCAGATAAATCATGTACTTCTTGCTAAAAAAGGCACAAAAGAAATCAAGGAAATCTTTTCTCACCGTCAGGCAATCGGTCAATGTGAGAGATACCTTAAATCCCTTGAGGGTGTAAAGGTAACAGTTGTGCAGAACACAGCCGTTGCAGCACGTATGGTTGCAGAAAGCGACAGGGATGATGTTGCTTCCATTTCCTCTCCTGCGTGTGCCGAAATTTATGGACTTAACATTATGAATTCAAACATAAAGGACAGCGACAACAACTATACAAGATTTATATGCATTTCAAAAAATATGGAGATATACCCGGGCGCAGACAAAATTACTGTCATGCTAAAGCTCCAGCACCAGCCGGGAAGCCTTTATAATTTGATTGCAAAATTTGCAAGTGTAGGTGTAAACTTAACAAAAATTGAAAGTAGACCAATACCGGGACTTGACTTTGAATTTATGTTTTTGCTTGACATGAATGTATCCGTATATTCGGAAGAATTTATGGCTCTTGTTGCTGACCTTGAAAGCAGCTCGTCAGACTTCAGATTCCTGGGTGCATACACAGAACATTAACATAAAAAAGGGACTAAAAATATTAAGTTTTCAGTCCCTTTTTTAATTGTAAATTTTTATGATTAAAATTTGACAAATTCATTATTTTAGGATATAATATAAATTAGTATAGTTTAATTAAAATTACACATTTTGATAAAATCCGCTTTTTAATAAGATTGGTTTGGAAAGGACTTTATTATGAAAAAATTAATTGCCATACTAATGACACTTACCATGCTTCCCGTGAGCGTAAATGCCGCTGATACATGGAAGGATTTATTTGTTACAAGACTCATGAAGCTTATGACCTCAAATCCTACATATACGGACATAGCTCTTACAGATATAGATAAAAACGGAGTCCCCGAAGCCTTTCTTATAAAAAAGGGCACTAAGGGCGGAATAAAGACAGGTATTACCTTTAAAGATGGCTCAATTGTGAGCATAGATACTCCTTACAATGTAACAGGAGCATGCCTCGAGGACATAACTGTATATGATGCCTACGGAACAAACGTTTTTGTGGGTAAGGAAATAGCAAGATATACAGCGGAGATACTTTATTTTGAGTTAAAGCTTGAAAATAACAAGCTTACTTGTAAAGAGGTAAAGAAGAACGATTTTGCAGACTACTCTGCACTTCCGTACAAGGATGTGTTTGGCGATGATTTTTATGACGGAGAATATCCTGACCGTGAAAAGCTTGAAAGGTTTATGGATGAATATGACATGCCAACTCACATAAATGTAAAGCCTGCAACTGCAAATGTTTCAGTAAACGGTAATGTTGTTGACATGGCGGGCGTTCTTGTAAGTGAGAGCAACTATT
>CAZWCO010000001.1:9043-31869 GCA_964632665.1 uncultured Lachnospiraceae bacterium
TTACAAAATCCGTGATGTAGCCTTTGTGCTTTCAACAGGAGTTAACCGTTTCAGCGTAAGCTGGGATGATGAAAAAAATGCAATTTCAATCACAACAGGAAAGAAATACTCACCTGTTGGCGGAGAGCTTTCAGGAACAGGCTCTCTCTCCGGTGCAGAGGTGTCCTTTAACGAGGTAACGCTCATTGTAAACGGAGAAAAGAAAACTCTTGACGCATATAACATTGACGGCAACAACTATTTTAAAATCCGTGACCTTGCAACTATAATCGGCTTTACTGTTGGATGGGACAGCGCAAGCGGAACGGTAACTATTGATAATAACTGATTTCTAAGGGGAAATAATTAATGATTGGTAATGTAACCACAATTTTAATGAATGTACCGGCAACCTTGATTGCTCTTTCTGTTCACGAGCTTGCCCACGGATATGTTTCCTACAAGCTTGGTGACCCAACGGCAAAAATGCAGGGGCGTCTTACATTAAATCCTTTTGCACATCTTGACTTAGTCGGAACCCTGCTTATGATATTTACGGGATTTGGATGGGCAAAGCCTGTACAAATTAATCCCATGTACTACAAAGACAGAACAAAGGGCATGGCAATCACGGCGGCTGCAGGACCAATTTCCAATTTTATTCTTGCGTTTGTTGGAATGTTTGTCGGGCTTCTGCTTTCAGTGATACTTATGGAGCTTGGAGTAGGTATAAATACAGTAGGGTGGATTTTACGGTTTACATCTGTTTTCACTCAGCTTAATCTTTGCTTTATGGTGTTTAACCTTATTCCGTTTCCGCCTCTTGACGGATTTAAAATCTTTGGCCCTCTTTTGCCACGGGAATTTTATTATAAGGTATTACAATATGAGCAATATATAATTTATATTCTTATGCTTTTAAGTATTTCAGGTGTGTTTTCCTCTGTTATAGGCCGGGGAGTAAGCCTGTTTTACGGGGTTATTTATAACGCAGTAGATAATATATTGGGACTGTTTTTTTAAAGCAGCCTGAAAGGAACAGTAATGGGAACGGTATCTTACAGACTTGACAGCTTTGAAGGTCCTCTTGACCTTTTGCTTACATTGATTCAAAAAAATAAGGTTAGTATATACGATATACCAATTCTTGAAATAACCGATCAGTATATGGAGATTATTAACAGTGAGGAAAATACTGACCTTGACTATACGGGCGAATTTCTTGTAATGGCGTCACAGCTTTTGTATATTAAATCAAAAATGCTTCTTCCAAAGCCTGAAACGGACGATGAGGAAGACCCAAGAGAAGACCTTGCAACAAGACTTCTTCTTTACAAGAAATATAAGGAAGCGTCTTTAGAGCTACGAAAAACAGAGTTTGCTACAAAGCATATGATTTTCAGGGAAACTGAAAAAATAGACTTTCCAATGCCGGCATATTCAAGACATCATGAGCTTGACGAGCTTATGGAGGCTTTTGATATGATAATGTCAAGGAGAGAGCGACGTGCTGCACCTGACAAGGCGGCATTTTCGGGAATAGTAGGCAGAGAAAAGGTTTCTGTTGACGATATGGTAGAGAAAATATGCAACAGACTTCACGGAAAAAGAAAAATCACATTTACATCTTTGTTTTCCGACAATATTTCAAAGCCTGAAATGATAGCTACATTTCTTGCTGTCCTTGAAATGATTAAGCTTGCAAAAATCTACGCACAGACCGATGAAAATACAAAGGAATTAATGATAGTTAAAGCCTGAAACGGAGGATTTAATGGATAACTTAAAATACGCAGTAGAGGGAATACTGTTTGCTGCCGGAGAAAGCGTAAAGGCCGCTCAGCTGGCAGTTGCCCTTGATGTAGAAATAACAGAAATTGAACAGGCGGTAACAGACCTGAAGGAAGAATACAATGAAATCCACAGGGGATTTACAATCATAGACATCAATGACGGATACCAGATATGTTCAAGACCTGAATATTATTCATATATTCAGGTAATACTTGGAGAACAAAGACGTCAGGCTCTTTCAAACGCCGCAATGGAAACTCTTGCAATTATTGCCTACAAGCAGCCCATTACAAAGAGTGGTATAGAATACATACGTGGTATTAACGCAGACAGCGCTGTTAACAGACTTGTAGAGCGTGGTCTTGTAGAAGAGCGTGGCAGATTAAATGCTCCGGGCAGACCCATACTTTACGGCACAACGGTAGATTTTTTAAGGTGCTTTGGACTTAATAACCTGTCGGAGCTTCCTGATGTAAATATAGAGCAGATTGCCGGAAATGTTGACCAGATAACAATTGATGAAATAATCACGGAAGAAGAAAATAATGTTGAAGCCGTGGAAGAATAAATCATGAATTTTGCCTGAAGGATGGTGGCATGTGTGTATGTTGTGCTGATTATTTTGGTATTAATATTACTTTTACTTTTAATGCCAATAAGGGCAGTTATAAAAAAGGATGACTTTTATATTCAGGTATTGTTTATAAAATGGCGAGCTCCTGAAAAAAAATCCAAAAAACAAAAACAGACGGAGAGTGTTTCAAAAGAGAATAAGAGTAAAAAGGACATCTTCAGGAAAATTATTATTCTTTCGGATGATATAAAAGCTCTTGGTGCATATGCGGCAGATAAGTGCATTGTTTTTGAACAGCTAAGATTTAACCTTGACTTTGGAACAGATGACGCAGCCTTGACAGGTATACTTACGGGAGTTATAAACGGTATTGTATACACAATACTTTCCGTAATTCATCACAATACAACTCTTAAAAACCGGGATATAAGCATAAACCCGGATTTTGAAAGGGAAAAATTTGATATAAGGTATTTGTGCATAGTAAAAGTTCGGCTGTTGCATATTATCATTATAGGCATAAAAGCTTTAAAGCTTTATAAGAAGTATAAAAAAATAAAACCGGAACAGGAATAAGGAAAGGAAAGATAAAAATGAATCATGCAATACAGGGTTTGATGGATTCAGCAATGAACAACATTAAATTAATGGTAGATGTGGATACTGTTGTTGGTGACGCAGTTGACTGCGGCGGCGGTACAGTCATTATCCCAATTTCACAGGTATCCTTTGGATTTGGTGCAGGCGGAAGCGATTTTGCGCCAAAGGCTGGCTCTGCCGTGACGGAGAAAATGTTTGGAGGCGGCTGCGGCGGCGGTGCAACAGTTAAGCCATCAGGCTTTCTTGTTGTTACAAACGGGAATGTAAGATATCTTCCTGTTTCAAGCGGAGGCGTATCTGCTCTTGATAAAATAGTAGACCTTATGCCTGACATGATAGACAAAATCAATAAGACAATTTCAGACTTTTCATCAAAGAAGAAAGAAAACAAAGAAAAAATAGAAATTATCGACTAAGAGGTAATATATGCATTATACAGAGCGTGACAAAATACTTATGCAGGTGCAAAAGCCCACCCGCTATACAGGTGGGGAGCTTAACGCTTGTATGAAAGACAAAACCAAGGTCAAAATCAGATTTGGTTTTTGTTTCCCTGACCTTTACGAAATTGCCATGTCACACCTTGGAATAAAAATTCTCTACCACACGCTGAATGAGCGTGAGGATACATATTGTGAGAGAGTTTTTGCTCCGTGGACAGATATGGAAAAGCATATGAAAGACAGAAATATGAAGCTTTTCGCCCTTGAAACAGGTGACGAGGTAACAGACTTTGATTTTCTCGGGTTTACCCTGCAATATGAGCTTTCATATTCAAATGTAGTAAATATGCTGGAGCTTGCAGATGTTCCCCTATGCTCAAAAGACAGAGGCGAGGAACATCCTTTTGTGTGTGCAGGAGGACCTTGTGCATATAATGCAGAGCCAATAGCGGATTTTATAGACTTTTTCAATCTTGGCGAAGGCGAAGAAAGTATGCACGAAATAATGGACGTGTATATAAAGTGGAAGGATGCAGGTAAAAGCCGAAGAGAGTTTCTCGAGATGGTTGCTGAGATTCCCGGAGTATATGTTCCGTCATTTTATGATGTGGAATATAACGAGGACGGAACAATTAAGGAAATCAAGCCAAACACACCTGTTGCACCGGAGAGGATAACAAAACGTATAGTTACGGATTTTTCAAACTGTTTTACACCGGAAACCTTAATCGTTCCCTTTGGAGAAATTGTTCACGACAGAGCTGTTTTAGAGGTTTTCAGAGGCTGCATAAGAGGCTGCAGATTTTGTCAGGCGGGATATGTATACCGTCCTGTGAGAGAGCGTAGCTCTGACAGGCTTTTAAAAGTAGCAGACAAGCTTTTAGCTTCAAGCGGCTATGACGAAATTTCTCTTTCCTCACTTAGTACAAGTGACTATACTGACCTTCCAAAGCTTACAAACGAGCTGCTTGACATTACGGAGCAGAAGAAGATAAATCTTTCACTCCCGTCACTTCGTATTGATAATTTTTCCATGGAGCTTATGGAAAGAGTGCAAAAGGTAAGAAAATCAGGTATTACCTTTGCTCCTGAGGCAGGTACTCAAAGACTTCGTGATGTTATTAATAAAAACATAACCGAGGAAGATATAACAACCTCTGTAAGAATGTTATTTGGTGGCGGATATACAAACGTAAAGTTATATTTTATGCTTGGACTTCCAACAGAAACAGACGAGGATGTAAAAGGAATTGCCGCTTTGGCAGAAAAGGTGCTTTCTGTATACTTTGAAACGCCAAAAGAACAAAGAGCAAAAAATATTAACATAACGGTCAGCACGTCAAACTTTGTTCCAAAGCCATTTACCGCTTTTCAATGGGACAGACAAATTTCACGGGCAGAGATGATAGAAAAGCAGGATATTTTAAAGAGCGCAATTAAATCAAAGCGTATAAGATATAACTGGCATGATGACAAAACAAGCTACCTTGAAGGTGTTTTCGCAAGAGGTGACAGACGCCTTGCACCTGTAATAAAAAGGGCAGTAGAGCTAGGTTGTAAATTTGACGGTTGGGGTGAGCATTTTAAATTTGACCTGTGGATGCAGGCTTTTGATGACTGCAATGTTGACCCGGATTTTTACGCTTCAAGGCAAAGACCATACAGCGAAGTGCTTCCCTGGGACCATATAGATGTGGGAGTTACAAAAAAATTCCTCCAGCTTGAGAGTGAAAAGGCAAGACGCGGTGAAACAACGGCTAACTGCCGCGAAAAGTGTGCCGGCTGCGGCGCGGCATCCTTTAAAACGGGGGTTTGTTATGAGTAAATATATCTTAAAATACACAAGAGACGAGCGTGTTAAATACATTTCTCATCTGGACTTTATAAGAATGTTCCACAGAGCCGTAAGACGAAGCGGAGTAAACTTCCTGTTTTCCGAGGGATTTAATCCTCACCCTGTAATGACAGTTGCAATGCCGCTTTCTGTTGGCGTTACATCAGGCGGGGAGTATATGAAGGTAGGATTTACTGACGAATTCTCCGTGGAAGAAATAAAGGCTCGTATAAACGAGGCTCTGCCTCCGGGCTTTGAAATAACAAGTGTTTATAAGCTAAAGGGAAAAGAAATTGACCTTACCAAAATATCTGTTGCAGACTATACAGTTATAGTAGAGAAAAAAAGCGACAGCACCTTTGGTAATATAGAGGATATTCTTAAGGCAGATTCACTTGTTGTTATCAAAAAATCAAAAAGCGGAGAAAAGCCATCTGATATAAGGCCGCATATCCACAGTCTTGAGGAAATAGATAGAAATGAATGCACAGTAACATACAAAATGCGTCTTTCGTGCTCAAACAGCTATAATCTCAAGCCGGAAACAGTAGTTGCGGCAATGGAAAATGTGTGGGAAAATTTTGAGCATGAATTTATATGCATACACCGCGAGAGACTTGTACTTCCGGAGGAAGAATTATGATTACAAAAACTCTTATATCAACCATATACGAGGCCGCATCCATACAACGCTGGAACGACCACATAAGACCTTGGGTAGGCTTTACAGAGCTTGACAAGCAGGCACATAAAATGTTCTACGCCTATGTCCTTGCAAAGTGCGAGGGAGAGGGAGTGAACTATCAGAAGCTTATAGAGGGCGGAATATTTGAATTTTTTCACAGAATAATAGTAACCGATATCAAACCACCTATTTATCACAAGCTTGTAAAGGAAAAAGGCCCTCAGCTTAATGAGTGGGTTTTTACTCAGCTTGAAAGTATTTTATCGCCCATAAAGGGCGGCTTCTTTGAAAGAATGAAGAAGTACTATCGTGATGATACATATGCGGTGCTTGAAAAGGAGATACTAAAAGCCGCTCACTATCAGGCATCATATTTTGAATTTCAGGTTATATACCCTTTAAACCGGGAAACCTATGGAATAGAATCTGTAAAGCGTGATATGATAAGCGGACTTGCAGGCTGTGATACCTTTGACGGATACAAATACTTTATGGGGAGTCCATATCTTAAGGAGTTTTTAAAGCTTCTTGGTAAGCTCCGTTATCAGCAGCGCTGGTCAAAGGCGTCAAGAGTTCCCAACACCTTTGTAATGGGGCATATGCTTGTTGTTGCAACGCTTTCATATCTTGCATCCATGGAAGCGGAGGCGTGCCAGAAAAGATGTGAAAATAACTTCTTTGGCGGACTTTTTCATGACATGCCCGAGGCTCTTACACGTGATATTGTGTCCCCTGTAAAATCAGGAGTAGAGGGACTTGACGATATAATAAGAAGTATCGAAGAAGAACAGGTTGAGGGTACAATCTACCCACTTCTTCCCCGTGACTGGCATGAACAGATACGCTATTTTATACAGGATGAATTTTCTTCAAAGATAATAAAAGATAAAAAAATAGAGATTGTTACATCTGACATAATAAACGAAAAGTATAATTCCAATGAGTTTTCGCCAATTGACGGGCAGATTATTCGCTGCTGTGACCACCTTTCAGCGTACATGGAAGCATACCTTTCAATTGAATACGGAGTTTGTCCCAATGCGCTTATGTCCGGATACAAAAACCTGAGAGAGAAGTATAAGAACAAGGTTGTTGCGGGAGTAGACTTTGGACAGATGTTTGGATATTTTGATTATGAACAATAAAAAAGACCTTACAAATGAAGATGTAAAGGAAAAGGCTTTAAGACTTCTGGAGTTCAGGAACCATAGTGAGTATGAGCTGCGTGAAAAGCTTTTAAGATATGGGGCAGAGCCGGAGCAAATAAACAGAGCTGTAGAATTTTGTACAGAGTACGGCTTTTTGAATGATGAAAGCTATGCCATGGCACTTGCCCGGGATTTAAGTAATCTTAAAAAGTATGGAAAGTACAGGATAAAGGCAGAGCTTGCAAAACGTGGTATTGCTCCGGAGCTTATAGAGAATGCCCTTTGTGAGATAGAAGAAAAGAGCGAAGTTCTTGAAGAGCTTATAAAAAGAAAGCTTAAAGGCTCTTTTGAGAAAAAGGATACAGACCGCGCAATAAGATATTTTATATACCGCGGTTATAGCTTGACAGATATTAAACGTGCAATAGAAAGGTTAAAAGCAGATGAGTTTTAATGTTGGAATGATTTCTCTTGGCTGTGCCAAGAACAGGACCGATTCCGAAACCATGCTCGGTATTCTTACAGAGCACGGACATACTCTTGTAAACGATCCGTCAAAGGCAGATGTAATTATAATTAACACCTGTGGCTTTATTGAGGCGGCAAAGCAGGAGTCAATAGACACAATACTTGAAATGGCAGAGTATAAAAACGAGGGATGTAAGCTCCTTATAGTTACCGGCTGTCTTGCAGAGCGGTATAATGAGGAAGTGCTTAAGGAATTCCCGGAAATAAATGCTGTTGTGGGTGTTGGCGACTATCACAAAATTGCAGAGATTATTGACATGGCAGAAAAGGGAGAACGCCCTGCACTTTACGGACATATGAACTGCGAAGTGCCGGAGGGGCTTCCAAGGCTTGTTACAACAGGTAACACCTCTGCCTATATCAAAATTGCCGAGGGCTGTGACAATAACTGTACCTACTGTGCAATTCCCAAAATACGTGGGAAATACAGAAGTCGCAGTATGGAAGAAATTGTCCGTGAGGCAGAAGAGCTTGCAGAGAACGGTGTACGGGAGCTTATTGTAATAGCTCAGGACACAACAAGATACGGTATAGATTTATATGGAAGGTACGCTCTTGCAGAGCTTCTTAAAAAGCTGTGCCGGATAGAAAGGCTAAAATGGATAAGGGTACACTACTTCTATACCGAGGCAATAACCGATGAGCTTATTTGTACCTTTGCGGAGGAAGAAAAGCTTTGCCCGTATATTGATATGCCAATTCAGCACATTGACGACACAATCTTAAGGCGCATGGCAAGACGCACCAATGGCGGAGAAATAAGAAAGCGTATAAATGATATACGTGAAAGAATTCCTGATGTTACCATCCGCACATCAATCATTGTAGGATTTCCGGGCGAAACAGAGGAGCAATTTAATGGGCTTTGTGAGTTTATAAAGGAAGCAAAACTTGACCGTGTGGGAGTGTTCCCATACTCTGCGGAGGAGGGAACGGCTGCGGCTGAGTTTGAAAATCAGATAGATGAGGATGTTAAAATTTCAAGATATAACAAGCTTATGGAAATCCAAAGTAAAATAAGTCTTGAAAGAAACCGTGAGAAGCTTGGAAAAGTAGTAGAAGTTCTATGCGAAGGGTATGACAGCGAAAGCTTTTTATACTACGGCAGAAGCATGGCAGACAGCATAGACGTGGACGGACTTGTCTACTTTGCAGCAGACAGGGAGGTAATGCCCGGAGAGTTTGTAAAAGTAGAAGTTCTTGACTGTGACGAATACGACCTGACAGGTAAAACCGTTTGAGAGGAATGTGATATATATGAATACACCAAATAAACTAACTATAATCAGGATTTTGCTTGTTCCGTTTTTTATGGCATTTGCACTTGTTGGAAAAACAGGGTGGAATGTAGTTGCCCTTTTAATTTTTATTGCGGCATCACTTACAGACTATTATGACGGCAAAATTGCAAGAGCAAGCGGACAGATAACCACCTTTGGAAAGTTCATGGACCCTCTTGCAGATAAAATGCTTACAACTGCGGCATTTTTAGTGTTTTTGGACATAGACTTAATTTCGCCGTGGGTGGTTATAATAATTTTGCTACGTGAATTTGCTGTGTCAGGAATAAGACTTGCTGCCGCAGGCACAGGCGAGGTAATTGCCGCAAGTATGTGGGGTAAGGCAAAAACTGTGTCACAAATGATTGCAATAATACTCACATTTGTACTTTTGATTTTTTCCTTCATTCCCTATAACGTAACATATATCATAGTTAATATAGCAGTGTGGATTTCAACAGTTATGACAATCATTTCAGGAGCTGACTATATTCTTAAAAACAGAAAACTGCTTGTACTTAAATAAAATCTTTGGACTTTAAAAATGGTCCTTTAAGAGGTGATTTACAAATGGGAATTGAGATAGAAGAAAAATCCTATCCTAAAAAGCATTTGACACTTGTAATATCAGCGATTTTTGCTGCATGCATAATTATAATGGGAATTTTTACATTCTCTGATGTGGTAAGCGTCAAAAACGGCGGAACAGTAGTTATTTCCGAGGGAATGACAGTAAATGGCGTTGCAGACTATATGAAAGAAAACAAAATAATCCGTTTTCCTCTGGTCCTCAGGCTTATGTCAAGAATAAACGGCTATGACACAAAAATCCGACCGGGACAGGTCGAGGTAAAGGCAGGAATGAGCTACGGAGAAATTTTAAACGAGCTTATTAACGCAGAGCCGGAAACCGTAAAAGTTGTAATTCCCGAGGGCTATGAAATAGGCGAAATAGCAGAAAGATTCAGTGTTCTTGTAACCGAAGAAGAATTTTATAATGCTCTTAATAAAGAATATGATTATAAGTTTTTAAAGGACCTGCCTGACAGAGAAGTGCGCCTGGAGGGATATCTTTTCCCGGCAACATACGCTTTCCCTCTTGATGTTACTGCAGAGCAAATTGTAAATACTATGCTCAAAGCATTTGATGATGCCTTTAAGGACGAATACTACGCAAGAGCAGAGGAGCTTGGAATGACCGTTGACCAGATAGTAACACTTGCATCTGTTGTAGAGCGTGAGTCCAACTCCGGTGAGGACAGAGCAAAGGTTGCAGGAGTTTTCTACAACAGGCTTAAGGAAAACATGCGCCTTCAGTCCTGTGCAACTGTACAGTATATTCTAAAGGAGCGTAAAGAAGTTTTATCAACGGCAGACACGAAAATCAATTCTCCTTATAATACGTATATAAATGATGGGCTGCCCGTAGGCCCCATTGCTTCGCCGGGAGAGGAATGTATAAAGGCGGCTCTTTATCCGGAGGATACAACAGCACTTTATTTTGTACTTGGCTCTGACGGAAAGCATATTTTCTCAGATACCTATGAGGAGCATTTAACTGCAAAAAACGGAGGTTAATGATTTGGTAGAATACGACAAGGATGCCATAGTTCAGCCTTATATTACTGAGTATTTAAGAAACACCCTCAAAGAGCGTGACGGCATTTATAAAGAAATGGAAGCATATGCAAAGGAGAAGGATGTTCCAATTGTTCAGCCTGAAACATCAAAGTTTATAGAAACTTTGTGTATGATAAAGAAGCCAAAAAAAATACTCGAGGTGGGGTGTGCAATAGGCTATTCCGCTATTGTAATGGCAAATTCATCTCCTAAGTCACAGATTACAACAATAGAGTTTGACAAGCAAATTGCAGAAGTGGCGCGTGAAAATATAAAAAAGGCGGGACTTTCAAACAGAATAAACGTAATATATGCAGATGCAAGGGACTATATCCCGTATCTTGATACGGACGAGGAATATGACCTTATATTTCTTGACGGCCCCAAAGCGCACTATATAAATATGCTTGATGACAGCATGCGTCTTTTAAAAAAAGGCGGAATACTCATGTGTGATAATATTTTGTATAAGGGTATGACGGCTGATGACAGCCACATAATAAAAAGAAAAATAACAATTGTTAAACGTCTCAGAAAGCTCCTTGATGAGCTTACCCATCGTGACGATATGGAAACCTCCATACTTACTGTGGGTGACGGAGTAACAATTTCTATCAAAAAATATTAAAAAGGAAAACAATAATGAAAAAACCTGAACTATTAGCCCCCGGAGGAAGTCTTTCAAAGCTTAAGGTAGCTATTGACTACGGTGCAGACGCCGTGTATGTTGGCGGAGAAGCTTTTTCTCTTAGGGTTGCAGCAGAAAACTTTACACTCGATGAGCTCAGAGAAGGGCTCCGCTATGCTCACGAAAGAGGCAAAAAGGTATATTTAACGGCAAATATTTTGCCGCATAACAAAGACCTTAAAGAATTTGAAGAATATCTTGTCGAGATTTCTCCAATGGGCTTTGACGGAATACTTGTATCAGACCCGGGAATGTTTAGTATTGTCAAGGAAAAATGTCCTCACATTCCCATTCATATAAGCACACAGGCAAACAATGTTAATTACGGCTCTGCAAGGTTCTGGCATAAGCTCGGCGCTACACGAGTTGTCCTTGCCCGTGAAATGAGCTTTGAGGAAATAAAAAAAATAAAGGCAGAAAACCCTGACCTTGAGCTTGAAGCCTTTGTCCACGGCGCAATGTGTATTTCCTATTCGGGCAGATGCCTTCTTTCAAACTATATGACAGGCCGTGATTCAAATAAGGGAGCTTGTGCTCATCCATGCAGATGGAACTATTCGCTGGTTGAACAAACAAGACCGGGAGAATATTTTGACATTTATGAAAACGAGCGTGGAAGCTTCATATTCAATTCCAAAGACCTTTGTATGATAGAGCATATTCCGGAGCTTGTAAACAGCGGAATATGCAGCCTTAAGCTTGAGGGCAGAGTAAAAACTGAGTATTACGTAGCAACTGTTGTTGGTGCGTACAGAAGGGAAATTGATAAGTATTTTGCAGACCCGGAAAATTATAAGTTTGATGGGGAGGAGCTTACAGAGCTTATGAAGGTAAGCCACCGCCCATATATAACAGGCTTTTATTTCGGTCGACCTGAGGGCAAGGCACAGGTTTATGCGTCAAACTCATATATACGCCACTATGACCTGATTGGTATTGTCACAGACTATAACGAGGAAACCAAAACAATGACAATTTCTCAAAGAAACAGATTTTTTGAGGGTGAAGAAATAGAAATAATTTCTCCCGGAAAGCCATATTTTACTCAAAAGGTTGGAGAAATGAAAAACGAAAAGGGCGAGGTAATAACTGTTGCACCTCATGCTGCAATGACGGTTACTATGAAAGCAGTAAAGCCTGTTGTGCCCGGTTCAATGTTAAGACGCGGAGTAATTCCCCCGGAAGGAGACGGTGACGAGTAATGATATGTAAAAAATGTGGAAAGAAGCTTCCCGACAGGGCACATTTCTGTGACCGATGCGGAGCAAAGCAGATAAATAATGTACGCAATCAAAAAACAGAGGCTATGGAAAACTACGACAGCTACAGAAAAAGAAAAATGAAATACGAGCTTGAGAAAAAGCGCAAAAAAAGAAGAATGCGCATTGCTCTTGTATGGATAGTATTCCTTGCAATTGCAGGAGCTATCGGTGGAGGAATGTATTCATATTCTTATATGATGAAAAATCGTTCAGAGGAGCTTGTAGGTACAAGTGAGCCTGTGGAAAGCCCGGACGAAATGGTTGAAAGTGATAGCCCGGAGGAAACTACAGAAACCCCCGAAAATACCGCTCCTGAAAAAACACCGGAGGGCGAGGACTCCGAATACGAGGTATATATTGATAGAGCATATGGCTTTAAATGCGCCTACCCAATAGGATTTGTCACAGGCAACCTTGCAAACAAAAATACAAGGCTTAGTCTTGTAGACGAAACAGGTGACGGCGAAATGCTTATAAGCTATCAAAAAGCCGGAAAAACAGATACAGCGTCAAACCTTATGCGTAGCTATGTAAGCGGACTTGGCGTTGACCCGGATTTTAACCGTGCCGGAGAAAATTGGTACAGTGTTACATTTACAAGAAACGGACGTGTAAATCACCGCCTTGGTACAGTTGACAGCGAGCTTATGCATGTGTACTATGATTTTACTTACGAGGAAGGCACAAATAAGCGGGAAGAGTATGAAAAGTACATAGATTACATAGACGAATATCTGCAAAAGCAGGTTTCAAAAAGTAATAAGAAAAATAAGCAGTAAGGAGACATACTCTTGGACACTTCCCGGCGGATAATAAAAATTATTTGCGAGCAGCTTCGCTTAAGCGAGGAAGCTATTTCGTATAAATCCTGAAAGGAAATAAAATGAATGATATATATGATAAAATAGGATACACATTTAAGAACGAAAAGTTACTGGAGCGTGCTCTTACTCACAGCTCGTATGCAAACGAAAACGGCTGTGCTGATAATGAGCGCCTTGAATTCTTTGGCGATTCAATCTTAAGTGTAGTAGTTAGTGAAAAGCTGTTTAAAATGTTTGATCGTACAGACGAGGGCGGACTTTCAAAAATGCGTGCCAGCCTTGTGTGTGAGCAGTCTCTTGAAAAAATTGCCAGAAAAATAGACCTTGGCAACCTAATAAGACTCGGCAAAGGCGAGGAACGTACAGGCGGAAGAAAAAGACCGTCCGTAATTTCCGATGCCTTTGAGGCGTTAATTGCTGCAATATATCTTGACAGCGGTATGGAAAACGCAAAAAAATGGGTTCTAAACATTATGGAAGATGAAATTTCCACTGTTAGTAAAGATAGCTGCTATGGCGATTTTAAGACACACCTTCAGGAAATTTTACAAAGCAACGGCACAAGCAAAATTGAATATGTTGTTTTGTCAGAAGACGGTGCAGACCATATGAAAAAGTTTGTGGTTTCAGTTATCTGTAACGGGAAAAAGCTTGGAACAGGACATGGCAACAGCAAAAAAGAGGCAGAACAAAACGCTGCAAGGGCTGCTGTTGAGAGGATAGAAAATGAAGCACTATAACATACCTGTTTTCGTGCCACATATGGGTTGCCCTCACGACTGTGTTTTCTGCAGCCAGAGAACAATTACGGGAACAGAGGAAATAATGACTCCCGACATTGCACGTGATATAATAGAAGAGTTTCTAAGCAGGGTAAAACCAAAGGGGTTTGTTGAAATAGCATTTTTTGGCGGTAGCTTTACAGGAATTCCCGAGAAAGAAAGGCGTGCTTTTCTTGAGGTCGCGTCAGAATACATCAAAAAAGGTATTGTGACAGGAATTCGTCTTTCCACAAGACCTGATTATATAACAGACGAAATACTTGCAGAGCTTGAATTTTACGGAGTGACAGCAATTGAGCTTGGTGTTCAGTCAATGGATGAAGAAGTCCTAAGGCTTAGCGGCAGAGGTCATGATGTGTCATGTGTAAAAAAAGCGGTTGAGCTTATAAGAAAATACCCTTTTGAGCTTGGACTTCAGATGATGACGGGACTACCCGGTGACACTCCTGAAAAGTCAATTACAACGGCAAAGGAATTTGTAAAATTAAAGCCGGATACTGTGCGTATATATCCAACACTTGTTATTAAGGGTACAATGCTTGAAAATTTATATTTAAGCGGAAAATATGTACCATGGTCAATTGATGATACAGCAGAGCTTCTTGCCGGTTTAAAGGAAATATTTGATTTAGCAGGTATCCGTATCATCCGTATGGGACTTCAGACCACACAGGAGATTTCTCCTGACGGCGCAGTTGTTGCAGGGCCATTCCACGAGGCAATGGGCGAGCTTGCAGAGAATCGTCTGTACCTTAGAAAGCTTGAAATGCTTTTAGAAAATTATAAAGAGCCGGAGGCTGTTATTTCCTGTAACAGCACCGAGGTTTCAAAAATTATTGGACACAAAAAATGTAATGCAAAAAAAATTTATGACAAATACAAGATTAAAATTGTTTTAAAGCCTGATACAGAAACATGCAAGGGTGAACTAAAGATTTTGAGGTGAAAATTCATTGTTTTTAAAGAGATTGGAGTTGCAGGGGTTTAAATCCTTTGCAGATAAAACAGTACTTGATTTTACAAACGGCGTAACTGCCGTAGTTGGTCCTAACGGTAGCGGAAAAAGTAATATATCCGATGCAATAAGATGGGTAATGGGTGAAATGAGCGCAAAACAGCTCCGTGGCGCCAATATGCAGGATGTTATTTTTGCCGGAACGGAAAAGAGAAAAGCGCTGAACTACGCAGAGGTAAGTCTTGTTCTCGATAATACAGACAGAATATTCAACGTAGACTATAACGAGGTAATTGTAACAAGACGAGTATTCCGTTCAGGTGAAACAGCGTACCAGATTAACCGTGTAAATTGCAGACTTAAGGATATCCATGAGCTTTTTATGGATACAGGTCTTGGCCGTGACGGCTACTCCATTATCGGTCAGGGTAATGTGGCACAAATTCTTTCCACAAAAGCTGAAGACAGACGTAATCTCTTTGAGGAGGCAGCAGGTGTTTCCAAATATAAGTATAAGAAAGAAGAATCCGTTCGTAAGCTTGCTCAGGTAGAGGATAATCTTGTAAGAATAGGAGATATTACCTCGGAGCTTGAAAGTCAGCTTGTGCCTCTTAAAAATCAATCGGAAAAAGCACGTAAATACCTTTTACTTTATGACGAATTCAAGCTTCTTGACGTTAATCTTTCAATGCTTTTTTATAAAAGAAATGAAGAGGCAACAGCAGAGGTTGATAAAAATGCAGACCTTGTAAACGGAGAAATTGAAGAAATTCGCTTGCAGGAAAGCGAAACCGAAGCAAAAATTTCAGAGTGCTACGAGGAAAGCAGCAGACTTGACGAAGAAAACAACCGTAAAAATGAGTGGCTTGTTAATAACAGAGCCGCTGTAATGGAATGTCAAAATGAAGCTTCACTTTCTGAAAACTCAATAAAAAATAATATAGAAATGCTTTCAAGGCTTGAGGGGGAAATAGAGCAGCATAAGAAAAAAAGAGAAGAATTTATACAAAAGTCCCTTAAAGCAAAAGAAGATACAGAAGCAAAAAAAGAAGACCTTATTGCCGCAACAGAAAGACTTTCCGAGGCACAGCTTGGTGAAAAGGAAATCCTTGAAAAAATCACCCGTACGGAAGAGGAAATAACAAACGCAAGAACAAATGCGGCAAATTTCCAAAGCGAAATTTCAGCACTTAAGGCAAAGGTTGAGGGTATAGAAACCCTTCGTGCAAATTACCTTACAAGACGTGAGGCAATCTACGCAGAACGTGAAGCCTTGCGTCAAAGTGTAGAGAATACACAGTCCGAGGTAAATGAGCTGAACGAGCAAAAGAGCGAGCTTAAAAATAAAAGCGATAAGCTCCTTGATTTGATTTCAAAACAGAACGACAGCTTGACTGGTACAAAGGAAGCTCTTGCAAAACTGGAGGAAGAGCAAAATTCAGATCAGCTTGAGTTCAGGGCTGCAACCTCCAAAAAGAGAATTCTTGAGGATATGGAAAATGAGTACGAGGGCTATGCAAAGAGTGTAAAAGCAATTCTTCGCTCCGATGAAATGAAAAAATACTCCTTGTACGGAACAGTTGCGGGACTTGTGGAAACGGACAAAAAATACGCCGTTGCAATTGAAACAGCCCTTGGTGGAGCGTCACAGAACATAATAACAGAAACAGAAGAGGATGCAAAGGCAGCAATAGAATACTTGCGCCGTACAAACTCAGGCCGTGCTACATTCCTCCCAATATCCGCAGTTAAGGGTAAGTCCATAGACAATATAAAAGAAGTAAGTGCCTATCCGGGATTTGTTGGCGTAGGCTCGGAGCTTATCAACTACAATATAAAGTATGACGGAATAATGAAATCACTTCTTGGCAAGGTAGTGGTTGTAGATAACATTGACAATGCAATTTCAATGTCAAAGAAATTCTCCTATAAATTCCGCGTAGTTACATTGCTTGGCGATGTAATCAACCCCGGCGGCTCAATGTCAGGCGGAAGCACAGGCAAGACAGGAGGATTTTTGTCCCGTGCAGCAGAAATAAAGTCACTTCATCTTAAGATTACAGAGCTTGAACGTGCCATAAAGCAAAGACAGGAGCAGATAGATAATAATAAATCCAACCTTTCTTCAATGGAAGACAGGATGGAGTCATATCTCCAAATGCAGCGTGAATATGAAAACGACATTATAAAAATTGATGAAGCATTAAAAAGACTCGGAGTTACAATCACAGACAGAAGCGGCACAGATGGTGGCTTTGAAGCTGAGCTTGCAGACCTTGATGGAAAAATTTCTGCCACAGGTGAAGAGGTGGCAGTATGCCTTTCAGAAATCCGCAGCTTTGAAAATTCAGAAAAAGCCGAGAACGAAAAGGCGGCAGAGCTTGAAGAAAGGAAAGAAGAGCTTCGCAAAATCCGTGACGATGCCGCAAACGGTAATGTTGAAATTACACTTGAGCTTACAAATATAAGACGTGATATTGATGACCTTGTGAAGATGTCAGAGCAATATGAACAAGACGCACAAAACGAGCTTGAAAATGCTGAGAAGAAAGAACAGGATATAAAAAATATATATGACACCAACGAAAAGCTAAAGGCTTCAGCTCTTGAAAAGCTAGAAAAGGCAAAAGAGCTGGAGGGAGAAAGCGAAACTGTAAAAAAACGCATTGAAGAGCTTGCTCTTGAAAAAGAAAAGGTTGTTTCAAGACTTAAGGAAATCCAAAGCTCAAACAAGGAGCTTACAGACAGGCTTATAAATCTTCAACAGGAGCTTTCAAGAATTAATTCAAAACAGGTTAAGCTTTCAATGGAAAGAGAAAACCTTGTAAACAGGCTGTGGGAAGAATATGAGCTTACAGTAACTGACGCAGAGGAAAGGTTTAAAGAGCCTGAAAATGAAAAAGAGGATACAAAACGTCTTGGTGAGCTTAAAGGAAAAATCAAGGCTCTGGGCAGCGTAAATATTGATTCTATTGAAGAATATAAAAGCGTTTCCGAAAGATACGAATTTTTATCAAAGCAGAAAACAGACCTTGATGAATCAAAGAAGAACCTTGAAAAGATTATAGAGTCAATGGAAGAGCTTATGAAAGAGCACTTTACAGGTAAGTTTTCAGAGATTAATGAAAGCTTTGGCTACGTGTTCAGGGAGCTTTTTGGCGGTGGTAAGGGAAGACTATACCTGCGTGACCCTGAAAACGTTCTCGAAAGCGGAATAGAGATAGAAGTTCAGCTTCCGGGTAAGGGACTTCAAAATCTTAATCTTTATTCCGGCGGGGAAAAGTCCTTTATTGCAATTGCCCTTTTGTTCGCTATACTTCGTGTAAAGCCTACTCCGTTTTGTATATTGGACGAAATTGACGCAGCTCTTGACGATGTTAATGTTGCAAGATTTGCTACATATCTTAAAAATTATCTTGAACAGTCACAGTTTATTGTTATTACTCACAGAAGAGGAACAATGGAGTCTGCAAACATCCTGTACGGTGTTACAATGCAGGAAAAGGGAGTGTCAAAGCTTCTTTCACTCCATATGGACGACGTAGATGACAGCATGGCTGATTAAAAGGAGAGTTAAATGGGTTTTTTTGAAAAATTAAAAAACGGACTTGGTAAAACAAGAACAGCGATTTCCGAACAGGTGAATACCGTGTTCAAAGCATTTGTAAAGGTTGACGAGGAGCTGTTTGAAGACCTTGAGGAAGCGCTTATCATGGCAGACCTTGGGGTTGAAACATCAATGTATATTATTGAGCAGCTACGAGACCGTGTTAAAACAAAAAGGATACAGGACGGGGAAGAGGTCAGAGAAGAGCTTAAAGCTGTTATTGCAGAAATTCTATGTAGCACAGACACCTCTATGCATCTTGACACAAAACCGTCTGTTATACTTGTAATCGGCGTGAACGGCGTTGGTAAAACAACAAGCATAGGAAAGCTTGCAACATATTATAAGCAGCAAGGTAAAAGGGTAATGCTTGCTGCCGCAGACACTTTCAGAGCTGCGGCAATTGACCAGCTTGATGTGTGGGCAAAAAGGTCCGGCTGTGACATAATAAAGCATCAGGAAAACAGCGACCCGGCAGCAGTAATTTTTGATGCATGTAACGCAGCGAAGGCAAGAGGTGCAGATATTCTCATCTGCGATACCGCCGGACGACTGCACAATAAGAAAAATCTTATGGCAGAGCTTGAAAAAATAGGACGTGTAATTGACCGTGAGCTTCCTGAATGTGATAAGGAAATATTGCTTGTACTTGATGCTACAACAGGTCAAAACGCAGTTAGTCAGGCACAGCTTTTCTCGGAGGTTGCAAAAATCAGCGGAATAGTACTTACAAAGCTTGACGGCACCGCAAAAGGCGGAATTGTTGTTACAATCTCAAAGGAACAGGAAATACCGGTAAAATTTGTAGGTGTTGGCGAACAAATTGATGACCTGCAGGTGTTTAACGCAGAGGATTTTGCAAAAGCTTTGTTTGAAGATTAATTTTTCTCTGTAAAGAAATCCGCCATGCGGATTTCTCTACTTTTACGTTGATTAAATTGTTAAAAACATTTCAATCAAAGAAAAACTGTTGTCGCAGCGTTATGATATAATATGGTCTGAGAGGTGATTTTCATGATAAGTCCTAAAGTTAAAAAAGGTATCAATCCTCAAACGGGACAAATAGTTGAGATTATTCAGTGGCCTAATATATTTATATACGGACTAACCGATGTTGAGAAACTAATAGTTAATAAATCATTGCCATCAAAAGAAATAACAGTTACTGATATTACCGGAGAAGCAACAGATTTGGTTACTCAAACAGATTTTGCTTTGATTATTAATCCATATAATATATCAGAAAAAGAGCTTCAATTTTTTGTGGATTTCTATGATGGATTTGAAGAATGTACTGAAAGTATAATTTTTACAGGAATTAAAGATGGACTTAGAGATTTGTTCCCTGATGTAAGAGTGGTTGAATATTCTGACATCAGTGAGTTAGAATACAATCTTAAATACGAGTTGCTTCAGGCACTGAAAAAAACAAATAAGGCGGATAATTTTTCTAAATCTCTTTCTCAGGCAATTGTAATATTATTTGCCATTCGAAACAATCCGTATATTACAACAAAGGTACTGGCTGATAAGATTGAACGAACACCAAGAACTGTACAGCGATATATAGAAACCCTTCGCTGTGCAGGGGAGTGGATTGTATACGACAAAAAGAAAAAAGGCTGGTATTTGTATGATGGCAAGTCATTATTGTTAGATGAAATATAATGATGAGGTAATCAAATGGAAATTATTATACACAGAGGAACTCATCAGATAGGTGGATGTGTCACCGAATACAGAACAAAAAATACAAGAATATTTATAGATTTTGGTGCAGAATTAGAGAACGAAACTTCACAGCCCTTTGATATTGAAGGTGTAACAAAAGGCATAACAGACTGTGATGCGGTTTTCTTTACCCATTATCACGGAGATCATATAGGACTTCTTGATATAATCAACAAGGATGTAACACTTTATATGGGAATTGCAGCAAAAGGTATTGCCAAAATTCTTAATGACAGATTGAGAAAGGCCCCTAATATCAAGTCTTATGATACCGACAGATTAGAAAATATCAAAACATTTGAAATTGCCATTCCTGTTATAATTGGTGATGTGAAAATAACTCCATATATGGTAGACCATTCAGCTTACGATGCATATATGTTTAAGATTGAGGCTGATGGAAAAGTCATTCTTCATACTGGCGATTTTAGAATGCATGGATTTAGAGGTAAAGGTGTAAAAGCCACACTTGAAAAGTATGTAGGAAAAGTAGATATTCTTGTATGCGAAGGTACAATTCTCAGCAGAACGCAAGCAAAGTGCGAAACAGAGAATGACCTGAAGAAAAAAATTAAATCTGTACTTGAACAAAATAAGTATGTTTTTGTGGTGTGTTCATCAACGAATATAGACAGACTTGCAGGAATATGTTCTGTTATACCAAGAGGTAAATACTGTATATGCGATAAATATCAGAAGTCGGTAATTGAATATATAAGAGATTATGCAGGAGATAGAAACCCATTGTATAAATTCGATAAAGTATTATATTACAGCGAAAATCTTGATGATAAAATGAATGACAATGGATTTTGTATGTTTGTAAGAAGCGGAAATCCGGAACACAAAAGAATTATGGAGATGTATAAGGATAAGAATTCTGTTGTTATATATTCGATGTGGAAAGGCTATCTTGAACAGGAAAATATAAAGGAATTCCTTGCTGAATATAAAAGACTTGACATGCACACAAGCGGCCATGCAGACTGTGATGCAATAAAGATGGTGATTGAAACTGTAAAGCCTGAAATGATAATACCTATGCATACCGATGTTCCTGAGGCATTTTTGGAGCTTGTAGGGGACGAAAAAGTCATGATTTTGGATGATAAAGAAGTAATAAGAATATAGGGGGAGGAACAATGAAACAGACAGTTAAAGATACATTATTTGAACTTTCAAAAAAGGATAGTAATAGTAATGTGGAATGGATAGAAAGATTTGAGAAATACGCTGTTGACATTGAAGCAAATATAGATAGATTGAAGGAATCTTCGAAAAAGTTTCACATTCGAAAACCATTCAATGTTTATCTTAATCTGTCACAGACCAAGGACAGCTCAGATGTTTTTGTATTTTCATTAAGATATATGGGACAAGAAGTTGCAGATTTAAAGGTAAATT
Organism: uncultured Lachnospiraceae bacterium; assembly: GCA_964632665.1. Taxonomy (GTDB): domain Bacteria; phylum Bacillota; class Clostridia; order UBA1381; family UBA1381; genus RGIG9115. The sequence goes on from CAZWCO010000001.1 coordinate 30,782, forward strand.
TAAAAGTAAATTTAAAAGATAGTACGGTTGTTATAGATACGTCAAATTACGATTCCCATAATAAAGAATTCTTTAATTGCCCTGTAGAACTAAAAAATGCGGATTGGGCAAAAGATTCACTTGCAAAAAGCTTCAGAAAGTATTTTTTAGAATTGGACATAAACTCTGTCACAACCCATAGCAAGGAACACGAATATGAAAGCTTACTTCTTTCAGAGTTTAATAAGTCCTTAAAAACTCAATTCAGAGGAATAAAACCTATTAGCATAATCAAAGCACGATTTCCTATGAAAACACCTTTGTTAGCAAGTAAAACTGGTGTAAAACTTGAAGGAAGACCGGGCAGCGGTGGAGGAATTGATCTTTTTACCAGAACAAAAACTAATGGACAAGTGCGACTAAACGTAATGGAACTCAAGGATGAATATGAGTCACCTGAAAACGTGATAAAGCAGGCAATTAAATACGCAGTATTTATACAGCAACTTCTGCGGAGCAAGTCGGGCAGCAGATGGTGGAAATTATTTGGCTTTTGCAAACCATTGCCGGAAAAGCTTATTATAAATGCAACATGTATTATGCCCGAAAATCTACATGGAGCAAACGATACAAGTTTTGCAAATAGAAGGTTGGATGTTAATGGGGATACTATAGAGTTGCACTATATTTATTTTACACACGATTCATTAAAAGTTGTTGATTCTTCAATCTAAAATTTATTAAAAGGAGCCTTTGGTATGAAACCAAAATTGAGTGTTATCTTCGATCTCATTACCGATCCTCGTATTAAAGATATACAAATCGAGAAAATGAGTGTATCAAAGCACAGACGCAAAGTGTGGCTTACATTTTCCGAAAAACATTCACCTGAAATTTCTTGCTTAATTGAAAGTGAATTAAAAAGAATATACCATCTTGAAACTGTAAAAATTACCTTTGCAGAGGAACAGGTACAAGAGACGCGGGTAGAGAAACCGATTATACCTGTTATAAAAAAAGAACCTGTTTCAACGGTTACGGGTACAAAAACCATTGTAACAGGTACAGAAACTCATGTTTATGTAACTGAAACCCTGTGCGGCAGAGGC
>CAZWCO010000002.1:0-20869 GCA_964632665.1 uncultured Lachnospiraceae bacterium
AAAGAATTTGTAATTATTTAAATGATAATGGTTATAAACCACCAAGAGGAAAATATTGGAGTAAGACTTCTATACTGGGTATGATTGAAAATGAAGTATATACTGGTAAAACCATTTATAATAAAAGACCGCAACAAGGACAAAGATATAATGATAGATCTGAATGGATAATAGTTGAAAATACTCATGCTCCTATTATTAGTCAAGAGGATTTTGATACTGCGCAATCAATGAGAATTAAGAAGAAAAAACAAAATGGCAAAAATAACATTGACAGAACTATGACATCTCTTGCCCCTCTTGCCGGACTTGTTTTTTGTGAAAATTGTCATGCATTATATATTAGTCATACAAAGAAAACCACCAAGAGAGATAAAATATATTATTATGCTTGCGGCAGCAGAAAAAGGCACGGTAAATCTGTTTGTGATAGTCACATGATACCTGCAGAATTGTTGGAAAAGTTTGTATTATACAGATTAAGAGAAATATTAACATCAGATATGTATAAAGACCAATTTGAACAACAACTGACAAGAGAACTTGAAATTTTAGAAAGTAAGAAAAAAGATATTTCAACAATTAAAAAAGATATAGGTAAATTAACAACACAAAAAAATAAGATGCTTGACCTTATTCTTAATGAGGAAGATAAAGAACTTATAAATGTTTATAAAGAGAAATTACAAGATATTATAAGTCAATTATCATTACAAAATGAACAACTTGAATTATATCAAAGTATAGATATATCAGAGGAAGAAAAAGCAATTAGAAAGCAGTTTAAATTATCTCATAATGATATTACATACAAAGACTTTCAAGAACTGTCAAGAGAACAATTAAAGGTTTTTTTTAACTATATTATAGACCATATAACAATTAAAGAAACAACTTTATTTAATGAACCTATTATATATCTTGTTATTACTATTCATTTAAAATTGGATGGTTATGCTCCGAAATATACACTTGATTACTTGAAGAATCTCAATACTGGAGTAGAAGAAAAAGGTAATAAAAAGGCAACTGATTCTTCTTTTAAGAATCAGTTGCCGAATGGTGGCGGAGAAGGAGGGATTTGAACCCTCGCGCCGGTTTCCCGACCTACACCCTTAGCAGGGGCGCCTCTTCGGCCTCTTGAGTACTTCTCCAAATGATAGTGAAAGCCTACCGAAAGACTTTCACTTACTCAAATTATTAATTTGTGGTGACCCGTAAGGGAATCGAACCCTTGTCGCCGCCGTGAGAGGGCGGAGTCTTAACCGCTTGACCAACGGGCCGTGAACACATGGTATTATAACACATCATATGTGCTTTGTCAAGAGTTTTTTAAAAATAAAATAGATTTAAAAAAATTAACCCCCAACCCCATTCTTGAGGGCAAAAATGAAATCTTTTTTTAGAACAAGCTAAATTACTCACGCTGCAAGTAATATCCTATATTATAAAATGAACAATCGCAAAATTTACGATTGTTCATTCCTAAACTCTATAATACTCGTTTTGCACCTATATAATGTGTCAAGTAATAATCTGTGTTTATTGATGTGTAACAAATGCTCTTTCCTGTGCTTGGCGAGTGTATCATCTGTCCTCCGCCAGTATAAATACCAACGTGGCCTACATATCCGCCTGTGCCAAAGAACACAAGGTCTCCCGGCTGCAAATCTTTTCTTTCAACAGGTGTTCCGTTATATGCATACTGGTCACGTGACACTCTCTTAAGTGTAATTCCGAATTTGTTAAACACATACTTTACATAACCCGAACAGTCAAAGCCGTCAGGAGTTGTGCCGCCATATACATAATTAACACCAATATACTTTTCAGCCTCGGCTATAATTTCCTTAGCCTTATCGGACATAACTTCGTTTTCACCAAGAATAATTTCTACCTTTTCAGGCTCCTGATTTTCTTTATCCTTGTCCGAAACTACAGGAGCTTTACTTGCATCATCAAGGTCAAAATCTACCGGCAAGCTGAAAACTGTATCTCCGGACGGCATTTTAGACCCTACCGTTACAGAGAACTTGCCCTTTTTTAGCTTACTGTACTCTACTATTTCATTATACGAGCCTGCTTTAACCTCTGAATTGTACACAAGATTTCCGTCTATGTCTTTTATGATTATAATATATGACTCTGCACTTTCAACCTCTGCCCATGATACGATTACATCACCGTATACCGTTGTATTCTTGGGGCTTTGGACTAAAGGAAGCATGTATCTTTCCTGTCCCGCCTCTGTAAAATTCTTATAGCAACGGTTCACACATGTTATTGCCTGTTCTCTTGTTGTATTTGCAAGAGGCATAATCTCGTTGTCATCATTTCCCGAAAGAAGAGAATGGTTTATCATTGTTGTAAGTGACGGCTTTGCCCAATCACTTACGCTTTTATGGTCTGCAAACTTCTTAATTGCGTTTTCATCCTCGCCTGTATTGAAAACAACGTCAACCTCTCCTGCGTTAAGTGTATTTACAAGCATAACAGCCATTTCCTGTCTTGTAACAGGTCTTTCCGGCTCAAACTCATCCTCTGAAACACCCTTTACAATTCCGTTGTAATATGCCTGGCTGACAGCAGGGCTGTCACAGTCAACAAACGGTGACTTAGCAGGAATTTTCATTTCCTCATTTGTTAATTTTACATATAAATTCATTGCGAGTTCGCAAAATTCTTCTCTTGTGATATTTGATTGTAAATCGCCCGAAACGATGTTATAGGACAAAAGCCCTGTTGAATTTGACTCTATGTACTCATTTACTGCCCAATCGCTTAAATCAGCAGCATATACTGCCGTATGAATTGACAAAGCCGCTACACAGGCAGAGAGTATAACTTTAAATCTATTCAAAGTATCGCACCTTTCTTTAGCTTTTTAAAGTTCCTTAAATCACGGAACAATTTATCATAACATGATTTACATTTTTAATTGTAGCATTTTATATTTTATTTGTCAAGACTTTTTGTTAAAAAATATTAAAAAGTTTTTAAACCAACATCACAAACAGGTGTCCAAAAATTTATAAATTTAACAATTTAATTAAGAAATTACATGCAAATAATTGCCTTTTTATGCGATATTTCACAATTGCATTTTGTTAAACCTTTTAGGAGAAAAAGAAAAATGAAATTGTTACAAAGTTATTAAGGTTGTAACAATTTCATTTTTAACACTTCTTTTTATTTTACATAATTCCGCAAAATATTGTAAACTTCGAAAAGCTTTTCGCCTACATATTGTTTACTGAAATTTTTAAGAAATTATTATTTGTCGCTTACGCTGTAATTAGGTGCTTCCTTTGTAATAAAGATATCATGCGGATGGCTTTCTCTAAGACCTGCGCCTGTAATCTTAACGAATTTTGCTCTTTCTTTCATAAACTCGATTGTCTTTGCACCACAGTAACCCATACCTGATCTGAGACCGCCAAGGAGCTGGAATATTGTATCTGACGCAGTTCCCTTATATGGTACACGTCCTTCAACGCCTTCAGGAACAAGCTTTTTGGAGCCTGTCTGGAAATATCTGTCCTTACTTCCCTTTTCCATAGCCGCAAGAGAGCCCATGCCTCTGTATGTCTTAAATCTTCTTCCCTGGTAGATTTCAAATTCGCCGGGGCTTTCGTCACAGCCGGCAAGGAGACTTCCGAGCATGATAACATCTGCACCCGCAGCAATTGCCTTTGCAATATCTCCTGAATACTTGATACCACCGTCACCGATTACAGGGATGTCATATTCCTTTGCAACCTCATATACGTCGCTGATTGCTGTAATCTGCGGAACGCCTATACCTGCAACTACACGTGTTGTACAGATAGAGCCGGGGCCTATACCTACCTTTACGGCGTCTGCGCCTGCTTCAATCAAATCTCTTGCTGCTTCGCCTGTTGCAATGTTACCTGCAATAACAGGAAGGTCAGGGAATGCTGCTTTTACTTCTTTAAGCTTATTTACTATGTTTTGTGAATGACCGTGAGCAGAGTCAAGAACAACTACGTCAACACCTGCTTCAACAAGCGCTGCTGTTCTTTCAAGACAGTCTGCTGTTACGCCGATTGCTGCACCTGCAAGGAGTCTGTCGTACTTGTCACGGGCTGTATTTGGATATCTTACTGCTTTTTCAATATCCTTTGTTGTTATAAGACCGCGAAGGTGCATGTTTTTATCCACAAGAGGAAGCTTTTCTATCTTATACTTTCTTAAAATCTCTTCTGCGTCCTTAAGTGTTGTACCCTCTGGCGCAGTAACAAGATTTTCGCTTGTCATCGCTTCTTTTATGTGTTTTGTAAAATCTCTTTCAAACTTAAGGTCACGGTTTGTGAGAATACCAACAAGCTTACCATCCTTGTCGCATATGGGCACGCCGGAAATTTTAAAGCGTGACATAAGTGCTTCCGCATCCTCAAGAGTATGCTCCGGAGATAAAAAGAACGGATTTTTGATAACGCCGTTTTCTGAACGCTTTACCTTATCTACTTCTGCTGCCTGCTCCTGAATTGTCATGTTTTTATGAATAATTCCTATTCCGCCTTCTCTTGCCATTGCAATTGCCATTGCAGACTCGGTTACGGTGTCCATCGCAGCACTCATCAGAGGAACATTCAGGTGAATGGTCTTTGTAAGTCTTGTTCCAAGTTCAATTTCGTTTGGAGTTACGTCTGATTTTTGCGGCACAAGAAGAACGTCATCAAAGGTTAAGCCTTCTTTTGCAAATTTATCCTGCATATTATCCATCCTTTCTATCTACATGTATTGATTTAAATGTATTTGACTTATTTTATCAAATATTTGTAAATTTTTCAAGTCTTTTTTCGAAAGTAATAATAATTTATACACTCTGTTACAAAAAATTTGACAAAATTTTTATTGTTTCATCATATTTTGATGTTTTGAAAATTACTGTCTTAAGCTCGCTCGAGTTTTTCATTCCTTTTATATACCAGGCAATGTGCTTTCTTGCCTCTTTTATTCCTCTTTCTTCTCCCTTTTCTTCCACAAGAAGCCGTGTATGTTCAATTGCCTGATCAATTTTTTCACGGTCTGTTGGAAAATATGACACAGCTCCCTTTTCAAAATATTCATTCATTTGCCTGAATATAAAAGGATTACCCTCTGTGGCTCTTCCAAGCATAACTGCGCTGCAGCCTGTTTCATTCAGCATTTTGTTTGCAAGTGCAGGGGTTGTGACGTCACCGTTACCGATAACAGGTATTTTGACTGCACGGACAATTTTTTCAATCTCACTCCAGTCGGCAATACCTGAATAGAACTGGGCACGTGTTCTTCCATGGACACAGATAGCAGACGCGCCGTTTTCCTCTGCCACCTTTGCAAACTCTGCACCATTGCCGGGCTTGTCCCAGCCTATACGCATTTTTACCGTTACAGGCTTACCCGCATTTTCTACGGCACTTTTGATTACCTTACCTGCAAGGACAGGATTTTTAAGAAGTGCGCTTCCGTCTCCGTTATTAACGATTTTAGGAGTAGGACAGCCCATATTAATATCAAGAAAATCTCCGTAAGACGCCGCCTCTGCCGCAACGTGACCTACAATATCCGGCTCACAGCCGAAAATTTGTATTCCGTAGGGCACATTATGTTTCCCTTCCATAAGAGAGCGTGTTTTTTTGTCCTTATAATAAAGTCCCTTTGCACTTACCATTTCTGAATATACAGCACCTGCACCGTAGCTTTCACAAATACAGCGAAATGTGTAGTCACAGACACCTGCCATGGGCGCAAGGAAAATTTTGTTTTTAAAGCTTATGTTTCCTATTTTCATCCCTTTTTCACTTTCTGAAGTCTTACAATTAAACATGCGGCAACCACAATAATAATTGCCGATACTATCTGGGATATGCCAATCACTCCATCAATCGCATAGAGAATATACTCACTCTGCCGCATTCCCTCAAGGACGAGCCTGCCCGCACCGTACCACAAAAGGTATCCGTAAAACACCTGACCGTGAGCTTTTTTTCTGTCACGGAGAAGAAGTATTATAACAAGGCCGAGCACATTCCACAGGGACTCGTACAGGAAAAGAGGATGCACAGGTGTGCCGCCGTTTATGGACATTCCAAGGAAAAAGTCTGTTTCATGACCATACACCTCTGCGTTAAAGAAATTCCCGTATCTGCCGATTGCCTGCCCTATAAGAAGTCCCGGCGAACAGATATCCAGCATTTCATATATACAAAGCTTTTTTATGCGGCAATACACAAGAGCTGTAAGAACACCGCCGATTATGCCGCCGTATATGGCAAGACCGCCCTCCCATACTTTGAATATATCAAGAGGGTTTTCCTTAAAGGAGTCAAGGTCAAACAAAACATAATATATCCTTGCACATATAACACCTATTATAAGTCCGTAAAGTGCTACGTCGTAGACGTGGTCAGGATTAATCCCGCGTTTTTTTGCCGAGCGCATGCAAAACCAGACAGCAAGTAAAAAGCCTGTGAGAATTATTATTGCATACCAATATATATCTCTTGACCCGATGGAAAAAGCAACGGGGTTTACATCAAGATTTATACCAAGCTTTGGGAAAGAAATTTTATTCATACGAAACCTCTCTTATTTTATCATTTCTCTTATTCTTAAAGGGACTCCTGTTTCTGCCGCTATTTTCTTACATTCCTCTATATCCTCTTTTGGAAGGACATCAACAATGCTAAGTACAACAGTTTTTACATGGTCTTTAGCTTTTTTTGCAAAATCAAGAAGCTCATAAAATCCGTCCTCTCCAAAGTCGCAAATACAAAGCTCATGATATTTCTTTGCATTTTTCTCGTTTAGGCTGATTGAAATTTCGTCAACAAGCCCCTCAAGAGTAGGCGTTATGTCACGGCCTGCAATTTTGTTGCCATGGCCGTTTGTATTAATTCTGATTTTTACATTTGGGTTTCCGCTCTTTATAAAGCGACAGATTTCGGGGATTATGTCCCATCTCATCATTGGCTCGCCGTAGCCGCACATGACAATTTCTTCACACGCCTTATAGTCTGCCTCTTCAAGCGCCGTCTTTATTTCCTGAACGGACGGCTCATGAGAAAGCCACAGGTCTGTACCCTCAACTCCCGAGTCTGTATACCTGATACAGAACTTACACTTGTTTGTACATCTGTTTGTCATATTAAGATACAGAGGCTTCTGACCGTAGTATCTGTAAGCTATATTCATATCCATTATTACTACCTCCCTATATTAAATAACCGGCATGCATTTTCCCAGGTTGCCTTCTCTACCTCCCCGGCGGTTATGTTCTTTACTTCTGCTATTTTTTCTATTACATAATGAAGATTATGCGAAGAATTACGCTTGCCTCTGTTTGGAACAGGGGCAAGATACGGGCAGTCTGTTTCAACCACAATCTTATCAAGGGGCACATACTTTGCCGCCTCTACGGTTTTTACATTGTTCTTAAAGGTAAGCGAGCCGCCAAAAGCAATATAAAATCCAAGGTTAAGGACCTCTCTTGCCATTTCACGACTTCCTGAAAAGCAATGGAACACACCACCTATACCCTTATGAAGAGATACAAGGTCTAGGGTATCCTTGTGCGCTTCTCTGTCATGGATTATAACAGGCAGATGAAGCTCGCCTGCAAGAGAAAGCTGACTGTCAAAGCAATCCTTTTGTATTTCCCGCGGGATATCCTCATAGTGATAATCAAGACCGATTTCACCTATGGCAAGAATTTTATCTGTTTTTGTATATTCCTTTATGGTATCTCCTATTTTGCCTGTTATTTTCTCAGCGCTGTCCGGATGAATACCAACCGACCCGTACACAAAAGAAAATTTTTTGCAAAGCTCAAGGATTTTTTTCATTTCGGAGAGCTTTGAACAGGCGTTCATTATTCCGCCCACGTTATTTTCAGGCATAGACGCCAAAAACTCGTTTACATCTTCGTCAAATGCCCTGTCATTGTAATGGGCGTGAGAATCAAAAATCATTTAATAAACCCCCTGTTATAGCATTATCGCTGTCCAAAGCGCTGCCACAGCGTATATTATTACCATAAGGACTATTGGAACAAGTCCGTTTCCGCCCCATCTTACATAACCCTTCTCGTGTCCTTTGTGTTCACTTGTTTTGTACAGGATAAAAAATAGCACGGGAAACAGGCACGCCATAACCAATATGTATATTCCGGATATAAGCCACATGCCCTCCAGCTCTTTTTCAAACACTATTTGAAGCAGGGACGAAAAATTAAACACGCTGTGGAACAATATACAAGAAAGAATTGAGTTTGTGTAAACTCTTACAAACCCAAGCACAATCCCGATAATTAGTATTGCAATAAAAATCGAGGGTGCAAAATGGAGCATAGAAAATCCAACAGCCGATACTATGATGGAAATTAATGTGCCGTATGGTGCAAGAAATCTCATGATTATTCCCCTGAAAATAATCTCCTCAAGGACAGGTGCCAGAACACATAACGACAAAAAGAGCCACAAAAATGACTCTACCGTTTCAGGACAGCTAAAGGTTCCCTGTTCTCCAAACATTTTAACAAGTGCTTCTGTAAAGGGAAGCTGAATAATCCCGGCAAAAGCTGATGCAGCACCGGGCATAACAAGTAATAGGAGCATAAGAGGCGGATTAAATCCATTAAACCCCAAAAGCTCTTTTAGTGGCGCGTAAGGATGAACACGCTTTAAGCAAACCAGTCCCAACACCATAGGAATAATCATAAAGCTCTGCGCTACACACGTAGCAACATACTCGTCAATGCCGGAGACACAGACGCTTACGAAACTTCCGCACAAAATGGAAGCTGTCACAAGCAAGATAAGCCACCAGGCATATCTCATTCCGTTATAATTCATCTGCAACAAATCACCTGCTTTTCCGTTACGAGATAATCCATTAATATATCGTGCTCCATAACAGGAACATTTTCTATAAGCTGAAATTCATAAAGAAGTCCTGCTTTTACGACTTTTGAGTCTTTAAGGAGGCTGTCATAGTAGCCTTTTCCAAATCCCACTCTTCCGCCCCTTTTGTCAAAGGCAAGTGCAGGAACTGCGAAAATGTCTACATCTTGAACATCCACTTTTGTTCTGTACTCCGGCTCACGTATTCCATAGGCACCGGAAACAGTTTCAGGGCTATATTTACAAAGATAAATTTCATCTCCGTCAATAACCGGCACAGACACGTTTTTTTCGAGCTTTAAGCATTCCTCTATTATGGCTTTTGTGTCTGGCTCCTTGAATGCACTCATATATACACATACGTTTTTTGCGATTTTAAATGCCTTAAGTGCAGTAAATGCCGTGCAAATTGCACGGCTTTTACTCTCTAGTTCATATTCTGTAAGGCTTTTTCTTTTTTCTTTCATAAATGCACGGATTGCATTTTTATCAGTATTGCATTGCATTTTTTATCTCGCTCGCCTTTTCATTCCCGCACGCACGGCTTGCAAGGGCAAAGGCAAAATCACTTGCCGCACCCGCACCTTTGGCAGTAATAAATATTCCGTCCTCACTAACACTATCACCTGTGAGAATAGCACCTTTCATTTCCCTCTCAAAGCCGGGGAAACAGGTTGCCTTTTTATTTTCTAAAAGTCCCATTTCTCCAAGTATAGAGGGTGCAGCACAAATTGCACCTGTAACAATACTATTCTCTGCCGCATACTTAATAAGCTCATAAACCTCCGGTGTTTTGAGACCGGCATAGCCTGCCCCGCCCGGAAGAATAAGCATTTCCATATCTTCTTTTTGTACTTCGGATATTTCTATATCCGCCTCTGTTACAATATTGTGAGCACCTGAAACTCTTTTTCCATGAACACCTACTGTTTTAAGCTCTGCGCCGCAGCGTCTTAGCACATCAACAGGTGTAAAGGCTTCTATTTCCTCAAAGCCGTCTGTAAGCAAAAGATATATCATTTTCCGCCTCCAAAAATTAACCTACGGGTGAAATTGCTATATATGAAAACAATTCTTCAAGGGATATTTTGTTTTCTAACGGTGTATTTTCAAGCATATAGTTTATCATTTCATTGACATATGCTACCTTTACGTTTTCAAAAACACTTGCGTCCATTTCAGGAAGAGGTAATCTCTTGATTATATGATATCCGTAATCTGTTTCAACTACATCACTTATTTTGTTTTCAGCAAGAGCAAATGTTGCTTCTTCAAAAGGCTTAACCATTTCACCGTATGTAAACACGTAGCCTTCAGGGCTTGCTGTCATGCCCGGGTCCTGTCCGTATTCTTCTATAAGCTTATCAAATGACGCACCTGAATTTGCACGGCGTACAACTGTTGCCGCCTTGTCCTTTGCAACCTTAAGGGCTCTGTCTGCAAGAGGCTCTCCTGTTTCTTCATTAACTGTTGAGATTAAAACGTGCTTTGCACATACAAAATTCTGATTATAGTAGTCTGTTGCTGACTTTTCATCAATTGAGTTATAAAGCATGTTTTGTGCCTTCTGAACAAGATATGACATTCTGTTAAGCTTTACAACATTTGCTCTTAAAACTCCTGCAACTGCGTATTCATCATCCGGTACTGCGTTTATTTGCTCAAGTATTTCTGCAGGCAGACTGCGGTCTGTATCAATCATGCTCCAACTGTTTTCTATTGCTGCAAGGCTTGTTAAGCTGTTGTAAACTATTTCCAGGGTATAACCAATACCATAGGTATTTACCATCTGTGAGTTTCCAAGGAAGCTCGTACGGAAAAGTACTTTGGGAAGCTCAATGCTGCCGACTACAACAGCAGGCTCCTCATCCGTAATAAGAACCTGACGTGTAGGCTCTATGTATTCTACCTTGGCACCAAGATTTTCAGAAACAAATTGGAGTGGTACAAGGGTTCTGTCATTTACAATAACGGGAGGTGCATTTAATACAAATACATTCTCTTGTCCGTCTTTTACAGATTTTGCATTGACATCACCAATTTTAATTACTACCTGCTCGCTGTCCTTTGTAAGAGTAACTTCCTTTGTGTCATGGTTCCATTCTACCATTGCACCAAGCTCCTCTGTTACAAAACGTATGGGAACCATAGTAATGTCATTTTCTATATACGCCGCAACATCAAGTGTTGTTTTGATTACGGCGTCATCCTGTGTGTAAACATCGTTTGAATCTAGTGTTACCTGAATTGTTTTTGCGCTTGCGCAAATCCCTGTTACGCAAAAAGCCGCAATTAATAAAGCAATAATTTTTTTCATAAAGTTCACCTTTTCCTCTTTTTGTTTTTTATTTTAAGCAGAAGTCCCATTACAAGACTTGCCGCAAATATTACAAGATAAATTCCTCCCACTCTTACAAGCGCCTGATGTGATATACGTGGGAGCTCCATTTTATTTATCAGCACATCAATAAAAGACAATACAAGACAATGCCACAAATATATTTCATAGGACAGCCGGTTTATTCCGGAAGTGAGAACGTTCTGCCCCACACCATCATCTACAAAAAGTCCGTAAGAAAGAAGTATTGCTGCAAAGGAATATGCCGTATGAAGCACCTCAAGTATACATGGATGTATAACAAAAACCTGTCCCAAAAATCCGTTCGCGCAAAACAGTATCACATATAAAATTCCAATTTTGCCTATATTTGCGGATATTACTTTCCTGAACGAGTCATAATTTTTTCCGGCGGCTACACCAAAAAGCCAGAAAGGAATATATGAAAGAAAAATTCTGTCATAATATACCGTATACCCAAATGCAAAGTATATCCACAAGCCATATGCCGCAAGTCCCAAAGCTGTTATAATCCAGCCCGAAACCTTCTTTGCAAGAAAAATCCAAAGCGGCATAAGCACATAAAACTGCACAATAGCTATTACAAAATAAAACTGTGCAGAAAGGTCGCCGCGGAGAATATAGCCTCCAAGCTCCCTTATATTAAACGCTTCCAAAACACCCCGGTATATAAATACTGCGTAATACACAAAGGTACAGAGCACATAAGGAATAATAACCTTTTTTATTCTGCTAAATAAGAATTTCCCGTAGTGCAGTTTTCTGTCTTTGTATATTTGTGTATATTTAACAGCGCTTAAGAACATAAAGCCCTGTACAACAAATGCACAATTTTTCAAAACTGCCGCAGATACTATATACGGATAGCCTGACGGGTTCAGCCTTGCCGCAAGGACGCCGAAGGCATGAATAAACACAACTATAAGGCAGAACAGAACATTTTGCCTGTCAAGCTCCAGATATCGCTTTTTTGCCATATTCCCGCCCTTTCTTTACCAATACGTGTTTTGTTTATTATACTACTTTTTTTCTTCTTTGTAAATAGCAAAATTCAAATATGAACAGAATATTAATAATCTACATCTATTCGTAAAGAGTTTTATCGAATTCTTGACAAAACAAATCCAAAGTATTAAAATAATTCATGTACATATATTGAAAGGACTGGTATAAATGGCAAAAGGTAACATTTCCGTAAATTCGGAAAATATTTTTCCTATTATAAAAAAATGGCTTTATTCGGACAAGGATATTTTTATCCGTGAGCTTGTATCAAACGCATGTGATGCCATCACAAAAATTAAGAAGCTTGCAAGCATTGGAGAGGCAGAGCTTGGAGAGGACGAAGCATTTTCTGTTCGTATTATAACAGACGAAAAGGCAGGAACTCTTACAATTTCCGATAACGGAATTGGTATGACAGCAGAGGAAATTGACAAATATATTACACAAATTGCTTTTTCAGGAGCAAACGACTTTCTTGAAAAGTATAAGGACGAGAAAAACCCTGACCAGATAATCGGTCACTTCGGTCTTGGATTTTATTCTGCGTTCATGGTGGCGGACAAGGTAGAGATAGACTCACTTTCCTATCTACCCGGTGCAAAGGCTGCAAAATGGGTTTGCGAGGGCGGCCTTGAATATGAAATGACAGACGGCGAAAGACAGACAAGAGGTACAACAATCACTCTTTATCTTGGCGAGGACGGAAAGGAATACAAAAACGACTTTGAAGTACGTAGTATTTTGAATAAATACTGCTCATTCCTGCCTGTTGAGGTATACCTTGAAAACAGCGAAAAAGAGGAAGAAGAGAAAAAGCCTGTAAACGACACAAATCCTTTGTGGATGAAAAAGCCTTCCGAGTGTACTTATGAGGAATACAAGGAATTTTATACAAAGGTATTTATGGACTTTAACGAGCCTTTGTTCTGGATACATCTTAATGTTGACTTCCCGTTCAGATTAAAGGGTATCCTTTACTTCCCGAAAATCAATCACGAATTTTCTGCAAGCGAGGGACAGATAAAGCTATTTAACAATCAGGTGTTTGTAGCAGATAATGTAAAAGAGGTAATACCGGAGTTTCTTATGCTCTTAAAGGGTGTTCTTGACTGCCCCGACCTGCCTCTTAACGTATCAAGAAGTTTTCTCCAGAACGACGGGTATGTAAAAAAGATTTCTGCTCATATTACAAAAAAAGTCGCGGACAAGCTTACAGGTATATTTAAAAAGGACAGAGACAGCTTTAACAATTACTGGGAAGATATAAACATTTTCATCAAATACGGATGTATGAGAGATGAAAAGCTTTATGAAAAAATTAAGGATATTATTATTTATAAGACGACAGAGGACGAGTATTTAACCCTTGAAGATTTGACTGGAGAAAAAGAGAAAAAGGATATATACTATACCTCCGACAAAAACAGGCAAAGCCAGTATATTAATCTTTTTGAAGAGCAGGGTATTAAGGTTGTAGAGCTAAGGTCAATTATTGATACTCAGTTTATGTCCTTTGTGGAAATGAAAAATCAGGGAGTTACATTTAAGCGTGTTGACTCAAACGTTTCTGACCTTGCAGAAGAAAAAGAGGGTGCAGAAAACGAAAAGCTTATTGAAATTGTAAAGAAGTCTGTGCCTGAAGAAACAAAGGTAGAGGCAAGTGCTCTTAAGAATGCGTCAATTCCGGCAGTTATTCTGCTTAGCGAGGAAAGCCGCAGAATGCAGGAAATGTATAAGGCTTACGGACAGCAGATGGCTGCCATGGCAGGAATGTTCAAGGACGAATATACTCTTGTACTTAATACAGAAAACAGCCTTATCAAAAAGCTTCCCGACCTCTCCGATGAGGATGCAAAGCTTGTATCTGACCACATATACGACCTTGCAATGCTTTGTAATAAACCTTTGCCTGCAGAGCAAATGACAAAGTTTATTGAACGAAGCAATAAAATAATGGAAAAGCTTATATAAACCCTTCAAAAAAAGTTTTAAAAACGGTTGCGTTTTAAAACTTTTTTTGATATAATAACCAATAGTACTTTGAAAGGAGAAAGGTTATGAACGATGAAAAATGCACAGGCAGCTGTCACAAGTGCAGTGGCTGCGGAGAAAGAGTTGTACTTTCATGCAACAGAGAAATAACCTTTGTTTCTACAATAACCTTTACTCTACGTAATTTTAATAAAAATAATAAACTGTGTCTTGTTACAGAGTGTAAAAAGGCTGAAACCCTTGGAAACTGCTATGTAAAAATCGTTTTTTACAAAAATGGCGAAAAAACAGAGGGTTTAGAAGTTTATGAAATAACAAACACGGAGCTTTTGTGCAAGACCTTTGAGTTTCAGGGGAATGACGCTGATAAGGCAGAGATTACTGTTGTGTGTGAAAATGGTGCTACCCTTGAAATAGAACATATAAATGCGGTTGTGAGGTAAGAAAAATGAATAATATAATTTATCTTGACAACGCCTCAACTACAAGTCCCTGCCCACAGGCAATTAATGCTATGAAGGACGCTCTGGAGTGTTACGGAAATCCCTCGTCACTTCACAGGCTCGGGCTTGAAAGTGAAAAAATCATCGAAAAAAGCCGCAGCATAATTGCCTCAAGGCTTGGCGCAGATAAGAAAAAGGTGTACTTTACATCAGGCGGCACAGAGGCAAACAACACAGCCATATTTGGCATGGCACGAGCGCTTAAAAAACGAGGCAACAAAATTATTACATCAAAAATTGAACACCCCTCTGTTTTAGAAAGCTTTAAAGCACTTGAAAATGAAGGCTTTAATGTTGTATATCTTGATGTATTGCCTGACGGCAGAGTGGACGTGGCACAGGCAGAAAATGAAATAGACGAAAACACAAGCCTGGTCAGCGTTATGACAGTTAATAACGAAACAGGAATAATCCAGCCTGTATCTGAAATAAGCAAAATTCTCCATGAGAAATCAGAGTTTGGAGTGTTTCACACAGACGCTGTTCAAGCCTTTGGGAAGGTGGACTGCAGCGTACGGACAACTGGGGCAGACCTGATTTCTGTAAGCTCACACAAAATACACGGTCCAAAAGGCGTTGGAGCTCTTTATGCCGGAGTTAACAAGCTATCCCCCATTATTTACGGAGGTTCTCAGCAAGGTGCCGTGCGCCCCGGAACAGAGAATGTACCGGGAATTGCCGGATTTGGAGCTGCGGCTGAAATCGAGAGCGGAAGCTGTGATGTTTTATATGATACTCTTAAAAAGGGAATAATTGAATCAATTCCCGATGTTAAAATAAACGGTGCAGAAGAATTTGCCTCAAAATATGTGCTTAATGTTTCATTCATTGGTGCAAAAGCAGAGGTGCTTTTGCATACTCTTGAAAACTACAATATATATGTTTCCACAGGCTCTGCATGCTCGGCGCATAAGCCTGACCCGAGTCATGTGCTTACGGCTATGGGACTTTCAAGAGAGGAAACAGGTGGAACTATAAGGTTTAGCTTCACAAGCCAAAACACTGTTGAGGAAATAGAAAAAACCGTAGAAATTCTTATTAAGGAGGTTGCCGTCCTGAGACGGTATACAAGAAACAGGTAATGAAAGAAATAATTCTTGCAAAATACGGAGAAATAATATTAAAGGGGGCAAACAGACCCCGCTTTGAAAAGGTCCTTATGAAAAATATTGAGGACGCATTAAGAGGCGTTGCGGAAACTGAAATATATCTTGCACAGGCGACCATATATATAACTGTTAAGGACGAGGCAAAAACTGACCTTGTCTGTGAAAGACTTTCAAAAATATTTGGTATTGTATCAATCACACGTGCGGCAGAGTGCGGGAAATCTCTCGAAGAAATTCAGGAAACGGCTCTTAAATACTGCGGTCCTGACTTAAAGCCGGGAGTAAGCTTTAAGGTAGAGGGAAAGCGTTCGGACAAGAAGTTCCATATGACATCACAGGAGATAAGCATGGAGCTTGGTGGCTTTTTACATGACAGTTGCCCGGGACTTAAGGTAGATGTTCACCATCCCGATATTACCGTTAAGGTGGAAATACGTGATTTTGGTGCATATGTCTACTGTGCAGAAAAGAAAATGGCAGGTCAGGGCGGTATGCCAATCGGCACAGGGCTCAAAGCCACTCTTCTTCTTTCAGGAGGCATAGACTCCCCTGTTGCAGGGCATATGATGGCAAAGCGCGGAATTGAGATTAACGCAATAAACTTTTTCAGCTACCCCTACACAAGTGACAGAGCAAAGGAAAAGGTTATAGAGCTTGCGTCAATTCTTGCACAGTACACATCAAAAATCAACCTTTATATTGTGCCCTTTACAGAAATTCAGCTTGCAATACGTGACAACTGCCCGGAAGAGCATCTCACTCTTATAATGCGCAGATTTATGATGAAGATTTCTGAAAGGATTGCACGAAAAACACGGTCAGTTGCCCTTATTACAGGAGAAAGTGCAGGTCAGGTTGCAAGCCAGACACTAAGCGCTCTTGATGTTACAAACTCTGTTGTTGACATGCCTGTACTTCGTCCCCTTGTTGGAATGGACAAGGAAGAAATTGTAGTACGTGCAAGACAGATAGGAACCTTTGAAACATCTATTCTTCCTTATGAGGATTGCTGTACAGTATTTACACCAAAGCACCCGTCCACTAACCCAAAGCGCCGCTCTGTTGAACGCTCGGAAAGCGTTCTTGACATAGACACCCTTATTGAACAGGCACTTGAGGGTGTTGAAAAAATAACAGTTTATCCGGAAGGCATGGATGAAAATATATGATTAGTAAGGTTATAAACAAGCTTCTTGAATCAAAAACTACTATTGCAACAGCAGAAAGCTGTACAGGGGGTCTTGTAGCAAAAACAATAACAGATTTTTCAGGTGTATCGGAAATCTTTTGCGAGGGGTATGTTACCTATTCAAACGCTGCAAAAATCAAGAACTTGGGTGTAAATCCCGACACACTTGAACAGTACAGTGCTGTAAGCCGGCAGACTGCAGAAGAAATGGCAAAGGGCGTAAAACTGCGGGCAAATGCAGATTTAGGAGTTTCTACAACAGGCATTGCAGGCCCCGGCGGCGGAACGGACGAAAAGCCTGTTGGTCTTGTATATATTGGTGTGAGCTTTAAGGATAAAACTCAAGTAGAAGAGCTTCGACTGTCAGGTACAAGAGAAGAAATAAGGCAAAAAACCGTAGAAAATTTGTTTGAGCTTATATTAAATGTTCTGTGAATATCACAGAACATTTTTTTGAATTGTTTTATTTAATTTGCAAATAATAAAAAAGATTTAAAAATCTTCAACCCCCTAACCCCCAATCTTGGGGGCAAAAAGGAAATCTTTTTTTGAACAAGCAAAATTACTCATATTACGAGTAATTTCCTAAAAGATAAAAAAAACATTTGGAGGTCAAAATGCTCGTTGTTGTTATAAGAACTCTTATTTTGTATTTAGTAGTAATTCTTTCCCTGCGTGTTATGGGCAAGCGTCAGATTGGCGAGCTGCAACCAACAGAGCTTGTTGTTGCCATTATGATTTCCGACCTTGCAACTGTACCAATGCAGTCTATTGATATGCCATTGCTTGCCGGTATTATACCTGTTATTACACTGATGATTGCAGAAGTATTTATCTCATTTGCAGGATTTAAGAGCAAAATTTTAAGACGCATTATAACAGGTGACCCAAGCATAGTAATATATAAGGGCGTTATAAATGAAAAAGAACTTGAAAGGCTAAGATATAATGTAAGTGACCTTCTTGAAGAGCTAAGACTTAATAACTGCTATAACATAGCAGATGTTGAAGTGGCTGTTCTTGAAACAAGCGGAAAGCTTAGTGTAATGTCAAAATCAGGGGACCCAAGCGGCAGCGGACTTCCATGTATTATTATTTCTGACGGCTCATATAACATGGGAGAAGTAAAAAGGTCAGGTCTTACAAAAAAACAGATAGAGCAGAAACTTCACAAAATGGGTGTAACAAACATAAAAAATGTATTTCTTGGGTCTGTTGATGCAAAAAAAGAAATATTTATTCAGCTGAAAAAACAAGGGGGTCAGGAAAAATGAGAAGCTTCGCAGCGGCAGCAATTTTAGCTGTTATAATAGTTATATCAGGGATTATATCTTCTGCCAAAATAGATTCTGTGGCAAACAAACTACACTCTGATGCTGATATTTTGTATTCATGTTTAAAGGAAAACGATAACGCCGGTGCCATGAATGCAATTAATTCGGCTGAGGAAGTTTTTAAAAAACATAAGGTTCTCCTTGAAGCAACATCAAATCACGAGGAAATTCTAAGAATAGAGCTCTCATACGGTCATGTACGTGAATTCATTGAAAACGACCAGATAGGTGACGCTCTGGCTTCCTGCAATGAAATAAAGCGGTTAATTAAACACCTGCCAAGTAACTTTAAGCTAAAAGCAGAAAATATATTGTAAAACTCTATTGACCTGAAAGGAAATTTAAAATATAATATACTTATGATAAATTTTGGAGGAAAAATAACTTGAGATTAGATAAATTTTTGTGGGAGCTTGGAAGCCGCAGCGAAATAAAAAAGCTTCTTAAAACAGGTGTCGTAACCGTTGACGGGAAACAGGTAAAGGACGGCGGCTTTCAGGTAAATGAAAGCTCTGAGGTTTACTTTGCTAATAAAAAAATAGAGTACAGAGAGTTTATATACCTTGTAATGAATAAGCCTCAAGGTGTCATTTCTGCCACATGGGATAAAAAGCTTCCGGTGGTAGTTGACCTTATAGATGAGGAATTTAAAAAGTTCGAGCCCTTTCCTGTTGGCAGACTTGACATTGACACGGAGGGGCTTCTGATAATTACAAATGATGGAAAACTTTCCCACGAGCTTACTTCCCCAAAGAAAAACATAACAAAGAAATACTTTGCAAAAACCGAGCCGCCCATGGAAAAAGAAGATGTAGCAGCATTTGAAAGAGGAATGGACCTTGGTGATTTTGTAACACTTCCGGGAAGCCTTGAATTTACAGATAACCCGGAGGAAGTATATATAACCATTTGTGAGGGTAAATTTCATCAGGTAAAGCGCATGTGTGAAAAGTGCGGAAAGACCGTTACTTTCTTAAAACGTGTTGCAATAGGCGGTCTTGTCCTTGACGATAGTCTTGACTTAGGAAAGGCACAGGAAATTTCAAAAGAGGAGCTTGTCAACAAAATATATAATATATCGACAAATTGAGCCTTTTCATTTAAAAAATATTACTCATATTTTCCAAAATATTGCCCAAAATATTGATTTTTCCACTTTAGAGTGATAAAATATTTTTGTAACTTTTTAAAAGGGAGTGTTATATTATGTCATACGCAAAAAGAGTTCTCGATGAGCTTAAGGTAAAGAATGCTCACGAGCCTGAATTTCTTCAGACAGCAGAAGAAGTTCTGACAACAATTGAACCGGTTCTCGCTCAGCATCCGGAGTACGAAGAAGCAGGCATACTTGAAAGAATAGTAGAGCCTGAAAGACAAGTTTACTTCAGAGTACCCTGGGTTGATGATAATGGCAAGGTACAGGTAAACAGAGGCTGCAGAATACAGTTTAACAGCGCAATCGGTCCTTACAAGGGCGGTCTCAGATTTGCACCAAATGTTTATTCAGGTATTATAAAGTTCCTTGGTTTTGAACAAACATTTAAAAACAGTCTTACAGGACTTCCAATCGGCGGTGGCAAGGGCGGAGCTGACTTTGACCCAACAGGTAAGTCAGACGCAGAAATTATGAGATTTTGTCAGTCATTCATGACAGAGCTTTACCGTCACATTGGTCCTCAAACAGACGTTCCTGCAGGTGACCTTGGCGTTGGCGCAAGAGAAATAGGCTACTTGTTCGGTCAGTACAAGAGACTTAAGAATGCATATGAAGGCGTTCTTACAGGTAAGGGTCTTATGTACGGCGGCCTTAAGGGCAGAACAGAAGCAACAGGCTATGGCATAGTATTTTTTGCCAGAGAAATGCTTAAGCATTTTGGTGAAGAGCTTAAGGGCAAGACAGTTGTTGTATCAGGCTTTGGTAACGTATCATGGGGTACTGTTCAAAAGCTTAACCAGCTTGGTGCAAAGGTTATTACTATCTCAGGTCCTGACGGCTACATATATGATCCGGACGGTGTTACAGCCGGCGAAAAGGAAGATTACCTCTTAGAGCTTAGAGCATCAGGAAAGAACATCTGCGCACCTTATGCAGAGAAGTTCCCGAACGCTAAATTCTTCCCAGGCGAGAAGCCTTGGGGCGTTAAAGCTGACCTTTACATACCATGTGCAACTCAAAACGAAATTACAATGAAGGAAGCAGAGCAAATGGTTGCTAACGGCTGTAAGTTCCTTTGCGAAGGTTCGAACATGCCCACAACAAACGACGCTATTGCTTACCTTATGGAAAATGGCGTAGTTGTAGGTCCTTCAAAGGCTGCAAATGCCGGCGGCGTTGCTTGCTCATGTATCGAAATGGGTCAAAACTCAGGTCACACTGTATTCTCACCGGAGCAGGTTTATGCACAGCTTGAAAGCATTATGGTAAATATCCATGACAGCGCAGCAGCTGCTGCTGAAAGGTACGGCTACGGC
>CAZWCO010000002.1:20879-30594 GCA_964632665.1 uncultured Lachnospiraceae bacterium
CTTGTTGCAGGCGCAAACATTGCAGGCTTTGAGAAGGTTGCAGCGGCTATGTACGCTCAAGGTATTGTATAATCTTAAGACAATAAAAAAGCAACTCTGTCAACAGAGTTGCTTTTTTTATTGTTTATCTGTCATGCTCTTCATTTTATCAGCAGTCTTTTTCCATATAGAATAAAACAGTATTCCGTTTATTATAGCAGTTATTGTCCACGAAATCGGGTATGTAAGGTATAGGCTTGGGAGTGAATTAAATAATTTATATACAGTCATTACGTATATTATTCTTATTCCGCATATTCCAAAAACAGATGTAAGCATTGGACTAAAGGAGTGTCCGATACCTCTTATTCCGGAAACAAAAATTTCATTAAATCCGCAAATAAAATATGTTCCTGCAACAAATAACATTTTGTATGCACCAATTTGTATAACCTGGCTGTCAGTAGAGTATATTCCAAGAAGCTGATGTGAAAATACATTTACAAATACAGATATAGAGCCAACTATAACAAAGCTTAAAAGTAAGCTTTTTGTAACACCTTTTCTTATTCTACGCACCTTGCCTGCACCAAAATTTTGTCCGGAGAATGTAAGTACCCCTTGTGAAATTGAGTTTAGTACGGCATATACAAATCCGTCAATATTAGTTGCCGCCGCATTTCCTGCCATTACAGCAGAGCCATAGGTGTTTACAACAGACTGGATTGTTACATTTGATATAGAAAACATACTGGATTGTATACCGGCAGGAAGACCTATTTTAGTCATTTGAATAAATTCTTTTTTGTCTATCCCCATATTTCTAATGTTAAATCGATAGCTTTCTTCTGATTTTATTAAGCATCTCATTACCAAAATGGCACTTATGTACTGGGATATTATAGTTGCCACAGCAACACCTGCAACACCCATTTTAAATTTAATTACAAGCACAAGGTTAAGAACAACATTTACTATTCCTGATACTGACAAATAATAAAGGGGTCTTTTTGTATCTCCTACTGCCCTGAGCACTCCGCTTCCGAAGTTATAAAGCATAAACGCCGGCATACCAAGAAAATATATCTTCATGTATAATGTGGCCTTATCAATAACATCATCAGGACAGCTCATAAGTCCAAGAAAGAAATTTGCACCCACCACGCCTACGAACAAAAGAAAAATACTAAATATAAAGGACATTGTTATGCAGGTTCTTACTGCTCTTTCCGTACCTGCCTTGTCCTGAGCTCCAAAATATTTTGAAATTACAACGCCCGCACCTGTAGCGTAGCCCACAAAAACATTTACTATAAGATTTATAAGTGATGATGTAGAGCCAACTGCGGCAAGAGAGGTTCCCCCGTCAAACCTGCCTACAACAACAATATCCGCCGCGTTATAAAGAAGCTGCAGAACACTTGACAACATAAGAGGCAAGGAGAATAATAAAAGCTTTTTTACTATCGAACCGTGGGTCATATCAATTTCGTATTTCTTCATAAATTTCAACCTTCTTTTTAATACAAATAACCAATAAGCAGGCTATCACAAAATGTGGTAACCTGCTTATATTTATCTTACAACAATATTTACAAGCTTGCCGGGAACAGCAATTACTTTAACAATTGTTTTTCCGTCAATCTCTGCCTTTATCTTTTCTGCCTTTAAAGCCTCAGCTTCTGTTTCTTCCTTTGAAAGACCGGCAGAAATCATTATCTTATCTCTTATTTTACCATTTACCTGAACAACAATTTCTATCTCGTCATCCTTGGTTTTTTCTTCGTCATATTCAGGCCACTTGCGAAGTGACATAAGGTCACCATCAGAGTATGGCAAATAAAGCTCCTCCGTCATGTGCGGGGCAACAGGGCTAAGAAGTGTTAAGAATGTCAGGAATTCTCCCTTTGTAATGCTTCCCTTCTTATAGAAATCGTTTACAGCGCTCATCATTGCTGCGATAGCTGTATTAAATTTCATTCTTTCAAAATCTTCGCTTACCTTCTTTATAAGCTTGTGCATAAGCTTCTCAAAGTCAGCAGAATAGCCTTCCTCGTCTGTTACCATGTCCTTTAAGTTCCATACACGCTCTAAGAACTTATGACATCCCTTAAGACCTTGATTTGACCATGGTGTTGCCTGGTCAAATGCACCTATAAACATTTCGTATGTTCTGAATGCATCTGCGCCAAACTCTTCTACAACCTCGTCAGGATTTATGACATTTCCACGTGATTTAGACATCTTCTCGTTGTTCTCGCCAAGAATCATACCATGAGATGTACGTCTCATATACGGCTCTTTTGTTGGGACTACGCCTATATCATAAAGGAACTTGTGCCAAAATCTTGAGTACAGGAGATGGAGTGTTGTATGCTCCATACCACCGTTGTACCAGTCAACAGGGAGCCAGTAATCAAGAGCTTCCTTGCTTGCAAGTGCCTTATCATTATGAGGGTCCATGTATCTTAAGAAATACCAGCTTGAGCCTGCCCATTGTGGCATTGTATCTGTCTCACGCTCTGCTTCGCCGCCGCAGTGAGGACATGTTGTTTTTATCCAGTCAGTTGCCTTTTTAAGAGGAGACTCACCGTTCTCGCCCGGTTCAAAGGTTTCAAGCTCAGGAAGCTCCAAAGGAAGCTCACTTTCAGGGATTGGCACCCAGCCACATTTCTCACAGTATACAAGAGGGATTGGCTCTCCCCAATAACGCTGACGTGAGAATACCCAGTCACGAAGCTTATAGTTTACCTTTTTCTTGCCAAGTCCTTTTTCTTCAAGCCACTTTATCATAGCGGGTATTGCTTCCTTAACTGAAAGACCTGTCAAAAATCCACTATTTACCATGGTTCCGGAGGATACATCTGTATAAGCCTCTTCCTGAACATTTTCTCCACCTGCAACAACTTCTATAATTGGCAGATTGAATTTCTTTGCAAATTCAAAGTCACGGCTGTCGTGTGCCGGCACAGCCATAATTGCACCTGTTCCGTAGGTTACAAGAACGTAGTCTGAAATCCAGACAGGAAGCTTTTCGCCGTTTGCAGGATTTATTGCATATATTCCCTCAAGAGCTGTACCTGTCTTATCCTTTGCAAGCTCTGTTCTTTCAAACTCTGATTTCTTTGCAGCAGCATTACGATATTCAACAACTGCATCCCAGTTTGTTATGCTGTCCTTCATCTTGTCGATAAGCTCATGCTCGGGACTCATAACAACATATGTGGCACCAAAGAGAGTGTCACATCTTGTTGTATATACTACCATATCGTCACCGGTTGAAAGCTTAAAGGTTACTTCTGCGCCCTCACTTCTTCCAATCCAGTTCTTCTGCTGAGTTTTGACTTTTTCTATATAGTCTACTTCATCAAGGTCGTCTATAAGACGCTGTGCGTACTCTGTGATACGGAGCATCCATTGGCTCTTTCTTCTTTGCACAACCTCGCTTCCGCAACGCTCACAAACACCGTTTACAACTTCCTCATTTGAAAGTCCTACTTTACAGCCTGTACACCAGTTAATTGGCATTTCCTGCTTGTATGCAAGACCCTTTTCAAAAAGCTTAAGGAATATCCACTGTGTCCACTTATAATAGCTTGGGTCTGTTGTATTAATTTCTCTTGACCAGTCAAAAGAGAAACCGAGCATTTTAAGCTGTCTTGTAAAGTTTTCTATATTATTCTTTGTTACTATTCTTGGATGAATTTTATTTTTAATTGCATAGTTCTCCGTAGGAAGTCCAAAAGCGTCCCAGCCCATAGGATATAGCACGTTATAGCCTTGCATACGGCGTTTTCTTGCAATTATGTCAAGGGCTGTGTAGCTTCGTGGGTGTCCAACATGTAGTCCTGCACCTGAGGGGTACGGAAACTCTACAAGTGCAAACAGCTTTTTCTTATTGCTGTTTGTTTCTGCATAAAATGCACCCTTTTCTTCCCAAGTGTCCTGCCACTTTTTTTCAAAGCTCTTAAAATCAAAACTCATTTTTATTCATATCCTTCCCTGATTAATAAAGTCTTTCTATATCGTAAAATTCTCTTGTTTCGTCTGTCATAACGTGAGCTACAACATCCCCGAAATCAAGAAGTATCCAGTTGCCGCCGGCATAGCCTTCAATGTGGTGCACCTTTTCGCCTGCCTCCGACAACGCATACTCTGCCTCATCTGCACACGCCTTTACCTGTGTAGACGAGGTACATGAGCAAAGTACAAATTTATCTGCAATTGATGTATGCTCTGCAACATCTAAAATTACAATATCTCTTGCTTTTTTATCATCCATAGCTTTAGCTACAAGCTCTGCTTTTTCCATTGGAGTCATATAGACTGTTCATTCCTTTCTTCCGTTATACCGTTCCAGGCACGCAAGGTACCCTCGTGCACAACTCTTCCTTTTTCCATATTCCACATAATAGAAAATTTAAGTGCGTTTGCAAATGCCTTGTGAAAATCTTCTTCAGCCATTTCACGAAGAATTTCCACTTCAGGATACACTCTTGACGGCTCTATCATATCTGCCAGATAAATAATTTTCTCTAAAAGAGACATCCCATATCTTCCTACTGTATGATATCGGACTGCATTTTTTATATCTGTATCGGTTATGCCAAGACCTTCTAAGATTGCAGCGCCGGCAGGTGCATGAAGAAGTGACTTGTTTTGAAGCTCCATTCTATCAGGCTCAACCGCTCCCTTTTTACATACGTTTATCATTTCTTCAAAGGGCATTTCCTTTGCAACGTCATGGACAAGTCCTGCAACATATGCTTTTTCAGGGTCTGCGCCGATTTTTTCTGCTATTTTCTTTGCCGTGTCAGCAACACCAATGCTGTGGTTAAACCGTTTTTCTGAAAGCCTTTGCTTTATTATGTTTTCCAAAAGCTTTACCCTCATTCTTTATAATAATTATTTTCATAAATTTTATCAAGCACCTTATCAGGCACAAGATATTTTATGGACTTTTGCGCTTTTATACGCTCTCTTATCATTGATGATGAAATATCAAAGCGAGGTGCATGGATTTCTAAAATGTTGGCGTCATATATCTTGCAAAGTGCTGCCATATGACCCTTTATATCAATTTCGTCCCTTGGATACACAAGAAGCGTACAAAGCTTTGCAATTTCCTCAGGGCAGTACCATGTGCTGAAATCACGCAGGGAATCACCGCCGATTATGAAATAAAGCTCATCGTGGGGATACATCCTTTTGAACTCTTTTAAGGTTTCAACTGTGTATGATTTGCCGCCTTTTGATATTTCAAAATCAGACACAAAAAACTTATCATTTCCGTCAATTGCATTTTTTACAAGCTCAAGCCGTGCATCCGGTGTTATGTTCAAATCTACTTCCTTATGAGGCGGCATGGAGTTTGGCAAAAACATTATTTTGTCAAGCCCGTACTCCTCAAGAGCAGCCTGTGCAATTATAAGATGGGCATTGTGAACAGGGTTAAAGGTTCCGCCCATTATTCCAAGTTTTGACATAATATATCACCTGCTTGGTATTTCTATTTTGCGATTTTTCTCCTTGCTGCTTTGCTTATAAAGCACAAACTTGGAGCCGATTGCCTGAACAGGAACAGCACCCAGACGGTCTGCTATTAAATTACAGGTTTCTTTTGTATCAAGAAGGGCTGTTTCAAGGATATGCACCTTTATGAGCTCACGTGCGTCAAGAGCAAGACCAAGCTGCTCTATAATCACATCTGTAATGCCGCCTTTTCCTATTTGAAAAACAGGCTCAATGCCGTTTGCAAGCTTTCTCAGATAGGCTCTTTGTTTTCCTGTTACATTCATTAACATATACCTCTCGCAAGTTTAATTATCTTTCCAAATTATATCACGCAAAATCCTAAAAGTCAACAATTATAAGGATGTTTTTACACTTATGTATAAAAAAAGTTGCATCGCAAATTTTATGATATGTAAATAGAACAATTTACAAAAAAAACACTTACGAAGAAAAGTTAAATTTTTTTCCATGCTTTTTGTGGTATAACTATATTATAGTCCAATTCAATTTAATAGCATCAAGAATATTAGATTAATGAAAGGAGGCGATTTGAATGACATATACTGAAAAAAATAAAGCTATGAGCAGAATTGAAAATATAGCACAAAGAGTTTACAGAGACCACAAAAACGCACTTTTTATGTTAGTTAATGACCTGGAGGAATTTTTTGAAATCAACACCGCTGGTAACGACGTAAACAGGATGACATCAGAAGAATTTGATGCATACATAAAAAATATTTTGGAAGGAGATGATTAAGCATGTATGAACAAGAATTCGACATTGATAAACCAAAAAAACCAAAAGCAACAGACAATACCTTTCAACAAGCAAGCATCAATACAAATTTCAACACCCCCAAAGCACCAAAAGCGAACTCTGATTTTAATTTAAAAACAACCCCAACTACCAAAAGCAACTTGACACCACTCGGTAGCACAAGCATAGCTAAAAAACCGTTTAAAAGCAAATACATAAACGACTCAGGAAAGTGGTCCCAAAAGGCTGTAAATGACGGATTTGTTGATTTTGATGATTACATTAGCGACATACAAGATACAACAACACAATATAAAAGCTTTAATAACAAACCTATGAAAATCAGTATACCTGCAAGCAATAGCACTCTTAAAAATAACAAAACCGATTTACTTAGCGCATATTCTCTGCAAAAGGAAGAGTATCCATCATTATCATATGCATCAAATAACAATGTATATAATTATGTTAGTGAAAAGAAAGACTATGCCGAAGATTATGTAAGTGGGAAAGTAGATACAGCTATAAATTATGTGAAAGAAAAAGCAGATACAGCTGTTGCTAAAATAAAAGATTATGCAAAAAAACAAAATGGACAGTAGGCAATTTTGGTCATGTGACTGCAGAACGAGCATTTAAACATGGTGATGACGCATTGGAAAACGCAGAGAAAAAATCAAAGGAATGGAGCTTGAATGGCGTATGGAATAATAAAGCTGACGCTTACAGACATTTTATTTGGAATGCGAATATGACTCGCGATTCTCATGTAGGATATTACCTTGCAAGAAATATAGCAAACCACCACGAGTATGAAAGGATGCAAGAAGAGAACTGGATTTCGAGTGATAGTAATGAATTTGATTATATGGACGACAAAACAGTTATTAGGGGAAAAATGAATCAAGAAAACTTTATGGATTTATGGAACAATCAGGTTGGGCGAGAGCTTGCGAACAACAAAGATTTTGCAGACAAAAGTACCGAGGAGTTATTTAATTTCGCTATTGATAATAATCTCTTGATAACTGATGCAAATAAAGTGTATGAATTTTTAGGAATAACTGATTACGCTTCAAAGGATTTATCTTATTCTGTTGATGTTGAGTGGAATTTAGCAGATGGAAATGTTACTGTTAAGAAAAAAGGAAAGTCAGTTACACTCAAAATAGGTATCTAAACAAATTATGTATTGACAATATAAACTTTGTAATATATAATCAAATTGAGAGTATGTAGAAGGGTATTATGCGAAATGAAAGATGCCATTAAGCTGATATTAAAAACTATTTTAAGATTTATTGTATTTGCAATTATACTTTTTATAATTGTCGGAATAGGATATATGGTTGCAGAGGCAATTATGTGCGCATGGATGAAATACATAGAAAATTACACGACTGATATTTTTATATTATTGTATCCGCTTTCTATAATCACTGTTATTTTTCTACTGTCCGGATATGTGGCATATAAATTTAAGTTTGTAACATTTAAAAAAGGTGCAATCCGGCAAAATATATTAAGCGTAATATTTATACTTTTATCACTGTTTTGGATTTGGACAATGATTTGGTTTTGGTTTGCAATTTTTTACGGTATATTCGTTTAAATAAAAATGAAAGGTGTTTGTGAGATGAAAGATGCAATTAAACTGATATTGAAAACTATTTTAAAGTTTATTGTATTTGTATTTTTGCTTTTCATAATTGTTGGAATTGCATATATAGTTGAAAAAGCAATTTGGCATGCAAACATAACATATTTAAGATACGAGTCTATTTCAAATACTATAAATTTTTTAGATGAAATTATTATAGGATTGATTACCATTTTACTATCAGGATATGTTGCATACAAATTCAAATTTATTATATTTAAAAAGGGTGCAGCTCTGCAGAATGTATTAAGCGGAATATTTATACTTTTTTCTGTGCCTTGTGCTTGGATAATGGATTTTATATGGGGATCTATATACTTTTATGTATTCTTCGATTAGAAATAAGTAGGTGAAAAGTTGCTGAAAATGAAAGATGCTATTAAACTGATATTGAAGACTATTTTTAAGCTGATTATCTTTGAAGCTTTATTTTTCATATTTGTTGGCTTTGGGGAACTACTTAAGTCATGGACTTTCAGATACGAATGGAAATATTACGGAACACGTACTGTTGCAGATTCAACTTTCCTATCCGATGCATTTGTGTGGATTTATGTTTTTTTGATTTCCGCATTTGTTGCATACAAATTTAAATTTGTCAGATTTGAAAAAGGAAACAAAATACAAAATATTCTCAGTACAATATTCATAATACTGTTTATATGCTGGGTATATGTAACATTTTTTATGAGGTAAAAGAATGATAAAAGGGGTGTTGCTAAATGCAACACCCACTTTTTGTATTTTTATATATTCAAAAATTCACTTACTACTCTTGCCATCTGGTTTTTCTCACAAACAGAATCAAAAATAGCAGGCTTTGTCTTAAGCTCTGAAAGTGATGCCGGGATTGTCATTCCGCTTTCTCTTGCAAGGTCGTCAAGGAGTGTAAATTCGTCCTTGCCCACAACCGCATTAAGACCGTTCATTGCAATGAGCACACTCTGGTTAAACTTAAACGGACTTGCAGTTGATGCAATAACAGTTTTTGTCTTATCCCCTGTTTCCTTTACGTACTCATCATACACAGCTTTTGCAACTGCTGTGTGAGTATCAATTACATATCCTGCATCCTCATAAGTTTTCTTTATTGTTTCTGCAGTCTTTTCATCATCTGCACAGCCGCCCCACATAAGTGATGTAAGCTTTTCCTTTACGTCATCCGAGATTTCGTATTTTCCCTTTTCATTAAGGGCTGACATCCACTCTGCCACTATACTATCATTTTGCCCTGTAAGGTCATACAAAAATCTTTCAAGGTTTGAAGATATGAGAATGTCCATTGAAGGACTTGTTGTTGTATGGAATGCTCTGTTTTTGTTATAAATGCCTGTCTTTATAAAGTCTGTAAGTACGTTGTTTTCATTTGACGCACAGATAAACTTATTTACAGGAAGTCCCATTTTATATGCGTAGTATGACGCTAAGATATTACCAAAGTTACCTGTTGGAACTACAATATTTATCTTATCTCCGTTTTCTATTTCTCCGTTTTTGAGAAGGTCTGCATAAGCAGAGAAATAATAAACAATCTGCGGTACAAGTCTTCCCCAGTTAATAGAGTTTGCACTTGAAAGACTATATCCGCCGGATAGAAGAGTTTCTTTAAACTCTTCGTCTGTAAATATCTTTTTTACACCACTCTGGGCATCGTCAAAGTTACCCTCAACTGCGTACACGCCAACGTTGCCGCCGTCCTGTGTAACCATTTGCAGCTTTTGGATTTCACTTACGCCATTGTTTGGATAGAACACAATTATTCTTGTTCCGTCAACATCCTTAAAGCCCTCAAGTGCCGCCTT
>CAZWCO010000003.1:0-21766 GCA_964632665.1 uncultured Lachnospiraceae bacterium
CAAACATAGGGTTTAATTTCAGATTAAAAAGAGGAATCCAAATTCCTGCTGCAAGGGGTATTCCAATAATATTATACATAAATGCCCAGAACAGATTTTCATGAATATTTTTAAGAGTCTTGCGGCTAAGTCTTATTCCCGCCGCAACATCCGTCAGGCTGCTTTTCATAAGTACAACATCTGCTGCGTCAATTGCCACATCTGTTCCTGCACCAATTGCAATTCCAATATCAGCGCTTGTAAGAGCAGGTGCGTCGTTTATTCCGTCGCCAACCATCGCAGTCTTGCCTTGCTTTTTAAGTGCCCGGATAATATTTTCTTTGCCGTCAGGCATAACCTCTGCATGATAATCGTCTATATTAATTTGCTCTTTAATTGCCCGGGCAGTTTGCTCGTTGTCTCCTGTAATCATTACAACCCTTATGCCCATGTCCTGAAGCTCTTTGACAGCTTCTTTGCTGTCGTGGCGGACAGTATCTGCAACTGCAATAATTCCAATAAGTGAGTTATCCTGAGAGAAGAATAAGGGAGTTTTACCCTGAGCTGACAGGGATTTTGCAACAGATTTTATTTCATCTGCGACAAATAAGCTCTTTTCCATAAACTTAAGATTTCCACCGCAAACTGTTTTTCCGTCAATGACAGCCTTAAGACCGTTCCCGGGTACAGCTTCAAAAGTCTCACTTTGGAGGATAGTTGCACTTTTTGCTTTGCCCTCCTGTGTAATTGCAGATGCCAGAGGATGCTCGCTTTTTACTTCAAGTGAAGCTGCCACAGATAATAGTGTTTCTGCGGATATGTCACCCAAAGGCATAATATCTGTTACCTTTGGAGTGCCATTTGTAATTGTACCTGTTTTGTCAAGGGCTACTATTTTAATTCTTCCTGCTTCCTCTAAAGCCGAGGCGTTTTTAAAAAGTATTCCGTTTTTAGCGCCCATGCCGCTGCCTACCATAATTGCCACAGGGGTAGCAAGACCTAAAGCGCACGGACAGCTTATTACAAGCACTGATATACCACGTGCAAGAGAAAAGCCAAAGGTTTCACCGCACAAAAGCCATATAACAGTAGTAATAGCTGCAATTACCAGAACTGCAGGAACAAAAATCCCCGAAACCTTGTCTGCCACCTTTGCAATAGGTGCTTTTGAGGCAGCCGCCTCGCTGACCATTTTTATAATCTGTGAAAGGGCTGTTTCTTCATTTGTTTTGGTAACACGGCACTTAACATAGCCTGACTTGTTTATGGTTGCACCGGAAACGTTTTCTCCCTCTGCTTTATCAACAGGAATGCTCTCTCCTGTAAGAGCGGATTCGTCCACGCTGCAGCTTCCTTCTATAATAACAGCGTCTGTGGGAAAGCTTTCGCCCTGCTTAACTATAAAAATATTTCCTATAACAAGCTGCTCTGCAGGGATTACAGCTTCCTTTCCGTCTTTTATAATTGTTGCAAGCTTTGGCTTAAGCTTCAAAAGGCTTTTAAGTGCGTTTGTTGTTTTGCCTTTGGAGCGAGCTTCAAGCATTTTGCCTACTGTTATGAGTGCAAGAATCATTGCTGCAGACTCAAAATAAAATTCGTGTAAAAAGGTATGGGCATGATTTATATTGCCCTTAGCATACGCATCTGTCATGGCAAACAGCGCATAAACGCTGTACACAAATGACGCGCCCGAGCCAAGAGCAACAAGAGTGTCCATGTTTGGTGCTTTTGATTTTATTGCCTTAAAGCCGCTTGTAAAAAATTTTCTGTTTATTATCAAAACTATGCCGCAAAGGAGCAGCTGTACAATACCATTTGCTAACGGGTTATGCTCGAAGTAGCTTATCATAGGAATTCCAAGCATATGTCCCATAGAAAAATACATAAGAATTGCCAAAAAGCCTACGGAATATATAAGACGCTTTTTTAGTAAGGGAGTTTCTGTATCCTTCAAAAAGTCATCTGTCTCTTTCTCTTTTGAAAGCTTTACGCCGTATCCGGCAGCTTCAACAGCTTTTACTATTTCGCTGTCAGGAGCAGTTCCGTCTACCCACATGGAATTTGTAAGTAGATTTACAGAGCAAGAACTTACCCCGGCAACACCTGAAACTGCTTTTTCTACCCTCGCAGAGCAAGCGGCGCAGCTCATGCCTGTAACATCATATTGCTTCAAATTATCGCCTCCTTGCCGGTTTTATCGGCTAAATAAATTATAGTATTCACGGCTTTTATTTAATTGCCATTTTCTCGCAATCGTAAAAACCGTTATTGAAGAAGCATCTGCTTCGTATAATGCCTTTGCACAGGCTCCGGCGGTTGTTCCAGTTGTAAACACATCGTCAATTAACAATACCGACTTACCTGAAACCTGGTCTCTGTCTGCTGAAAAGGCGTCCTCCATATTTTTAGCACGTTTCCAGCCGGGAAGCCCTGACTGTCTGCTTGTGCTTTTCGTTCTTACCAGAGCAGTAGTGTTGTGAGGAAATCCAAAGTGCTTTGAAACCCTTTCCGATAACAGCTCGGACTGATTATAACCCCTTTTCCTTAGTCTTTTGTCGGACAAGGGAACGGGGATTACCAAATCAAAGGTTTGCCTGTCTCCAAAAAGTGGTTCCATATAAGTTTTCATATATTCTGCAAAAACATCTGCATAGGCTGTGCACCATTTGAATTTGTACTCAATTATAAGCTCCTTTATGGGTGAGGAGTAGAAGAACACAGAGGATGAATAGTTTATCCTGTCTCCCTTTCGTTCATAGGTTGTACCTACGGGGACGAAAGGCAGGTGCTCATGACATTCCCCGCAAACTCCTATACCTCCTGTAAGAACACCAAAGCTATCCACGGGTGCAAGTCTTTTACATATAATGCAATGGGCATAGTTTTTTCTGTTAAGTTTATCAAGTATAGACAAAGGTATTCACTCCGTTTAAATAACACTTACAATTGTAAGACCTTTTTTTCTTGCGTAATCCTCTGTAAAGGCTGTGCCGCCGTAGGAGGAATATTTGTAACTGACACACACAGAGCTTCCGTCTACAAGGTGCTTGTTTCGTACATGCATACAGCCTTTGTAGTAGTGGTCGCTAAGGGCGGTTACCTTATCTGCTTTTTTTGAAAGCTCCATGTATTCTTCCCGGTCAGAGACATTCCACTTGTCCCAGCTGTCTTTTGACGGCAGTACAATAATAAGCTTTATATGAGGGTGCTTTTCCTTTGCTCTGATTACACCCTCTGCAGCAAGCTTGTCAAAGCCTCGTGCTCCGCCTGTGCCAAAGTAGATAAAGCCGCTTTCTATAAGGGTTTCTATTATTTCGTCAAGCTTTTGTGACAAGTGTTTATGGATAACACGTCTGTGACCTGTAAAGCATACAGTCTTTTCTTTTATATCATTCATACATTTTTTGCTTTCTTATGTCCTTTACTACAAAACGCATTGCATAAAAATGCTCAAACAGTCTGGAAACAAATCTCTGTGAATATTCCCTTGATAGCTCATCAAGACTAAGATTTGTATTTATAACCATTTTTCTGCCTGCGAGAAGTCTTTCATTTAAAATGTCATATGCAAAAGCCTGACGAAGCTTTGACGGGAACTCTGCACCCAAATCATCAAGAACAAGAAGGTCGCAGCTGTAAGCTGTATCAATTAATTCGTCATCTGATATGTCACGGCTTCTGGCATATTTTTTGTTTTCCATAAGCTCAAACAGTTTTCCCGCTGTTATGTATAAAACAGAGTAGCCCTGCTCTATAAGAGAGTTTGCAATACATCCGGCAAGAAAGGTTTTCCCCGAGCCTGTATCTCCAAAATAAAGGAAGCTGCGCTTGTAATCATCAAAATTTTCCGACATTTGCTTTGCTTCTGTGTATATCTTTTTTATACGTTCAAGGGGTGAAATGCCGTCCTTTTCAGGCGTATCGGGGAAATACTTAAAATCAAACTTGTCAAAGCTGATGTCTTGCATGTGCCCTGAAAGGTTAGAACGCTCGTAGGAATACTTTGTAAGCTTTGTCTTATAGCATTTGCATTTTTTATTTTCAACAAAGCCTGTGTCCATGCACGCAGAACATTCATAGTGTACTTTGTCATAGTCAAGTGGTATATTGTTTTCGAGAAGTAGCTTAGAACGTCTTTCTTCCAGTTTTTCAATTTCAACAAGAAGTTTTTTTCGTATTTCGTCTTCTTTGTGTGGATTTTTCGAAAGCTCCAAGGCGTGCTGGTAGCCTGTTGCAGCAATTTCCTTGCGTATTTCTTCAAGCTCCGGGCACATTGCGTGCGCTTCTTCGACACGCTTTTTCCTGAGCATATTTTCTCTGGAGCGTATGCTCTCGTACTCTGCAACAATTTTATCTGTTATGCTTTGTGACACTTTTTATTCACTCCCATTCATGAGTTTTAAAATTTCATCTTTCTTTTTAATTATTTCGTCAAATCTGTCAATATATGTTTTTGGGTCTTTGAAATTAAACACCCTTGTAATTTTTCCTTTTTCAACAACCTTTGTACTGCCTCCGCAGCCAGCGGCTATTATTGTCTGGGTTTCTTCCATTATGTTAATGTTATAAAAGCTCATAAACCCTCGCTTTGCATACCCCACATTTTCAAGGTTGCCTGATATGTTTTTTTGCCTGTACATGTAATATGGAATTCTGCCTGTCTCTGCCATTCTCTCCTGGGTATAGGAAAGCATATCATTCATAACCTGTGCCTGCAAAAGCTCTTCTCCTGAGAACCTGAAATCTGCCGACCTTTTTATGCACATTGAATGAACTGTAATATTTTCAGGGTCAAGGCTGAGAACTGTGTCAAGGCTGTATTTAAAATCTTCAAGACTTTCTCCCGGAAGTCCAGCAATCAGGTCTGCGTTTATATTATTAAATCCCGCATCTCTAGCCATTTTAAAGCAGTCCGTTACCATTTGGGGAGTATGCGCCCGTCCTACTCTTGCCAGGGTTTTTTCGTTCATTGTCTGTGGGTTTATGCTGATGCGCGAAACTCCGTTTTTTCGTGCACATAAAAGCTTTTCGCGTGTTATAGTATCGGGTCTTCCAGCCTCAAGAGTAAAC
Source organism: uncultured Lachnospiraceae bacterium (assembly GCA_964632665.1). Taxonomy (GTDB): domain Bacteria; phylum Bacillota; class Clostridia; order UBA1381; family UBA1381; genus RGIG9115. The sequence goes on from CAZWCO010000003.1 coordinate 5,050, forward strand.
TCGTCAAGAGAGCTTTCGGGAAAAAGAGCCGAAAGCTTTCCAAGAAGCTTTTCCAGTAAATCCACCGGCAATGTGGTGGGCGTTCCTCCGCCTATATAAATGTTTTGTACTTTCTTATGCCCTTTGTCAAGAATTTCCTTTATTTTTTCTATTTCTTTAAGTAAAAGCCGGATATACTCTTCCATGTACTTCCCGCTTACACGTACATCCGTAGAAACAAAGGAACAGTAAAGACATCTTGTAGGGCAAAAGGGAATACCAACGTATATGCTTACGCAGTCTTCCCGCGCTTTTTTAAGAATTTCACTTTCATTTTCCGCTACTGTCATTGCAAGATTAATTTTACTGCGGTCAACCTCGTACAATTTTTCAAGAAGCTTTGGCAGCTCTTCCTTACTCACGCCGCTCTCCAGAAACTCGCGGACATTTTTTGCAGGGCGTATGCCGCTCATAACACCCCATGGCAAATTAATCTTCTTAATTTTCATTGCTGCGTGGCAGAAGCTTTTTGTAACGGCAGAATCGTAAATTTTTCTTGCCATTTTAGGACTTTCATCTCCGGAAACTGTGTAATAGTAATCCTCATCATAGACTTTTCCCTCATAGGAGATTGTTGTATAGACGTTTATGACATTCCCGTTTTTTTTAAAGCCGCTGCTTACGGTCACAGCTTCATTTTCCGAAAAAAACAGATTGCAAAAAAGCTTTAGCTTGTCCTTGCATTCATATCCGGTTTGAAAAATAAGCATCATAAATCTCCTCGGTATTTCCTAAAGTAAAAGCCAAATTAATTATACATTAAAAATAAGCAGTTGTCAATGATTTGACCATTTATAATCCGATGGCGAATGGCCTGTTATTCTCTTGAAAACGGTGCTGAAATAGTTCTGGTTAAGAAACCCCAGGGACAGAGCTGTTTCCTTGACCGACATGCCTGCTTTTAAAAGGTTTATAGCCTCGTTTATTTTCATGCTGTTAAAGTAATTCATTACTCCCATGCCGGCATACATAGAAAAGGTTTTTTTAAGGTTAATTTCACTCATGCTGCAAAGGCTCGCAATATCTGCAACAGACAGGTTTTCATGAAGATGCTCTTCCATAACATTAATAATATTTTTATAATTTGCAGCAGTGCGTGACTTTGCCGGTTTTATTACATCCTTTTGTGTAAGCAGGGTTTTTAAGATAAATGTCTCAAGATTTTTCAGTGCAAGCTGATGATTTATATTCTCTCCTTTGTTCACATTAACAACACAAATGCCCTGTGTTTCATAACTTTCCCTTATGTTTTTCAGAACCCTTGCAGCTTCCTTAATGTCAGGTAACTCAAAAATTTTTGAGCTGTAAGATGGCATGTTTACAGCTTCAAATGAAAATACAATAATTGAAAAAGGTATGTTTCCGCTGCTTACAAGCCTGTGGAATTCCATTGGCTCGTGCAGTACTGCCTGACCTTTTTTTAGAAGGAAAACATCACTTCCGGCGGTAACGGTCACTTCCCCGTCCGTAACAATAAGAATTTCCCAGAAATCGTGACGCTCTCCGTCAAAATCAAAGTTTGTTTCGTGAATTGCCTCGAATGATGTGTATAAAGTTTTTATAGAAAAAATATTTTTCAGTTCATAGCTTGAATACATAAAGCACCTTCTTGTATACAAAATTATAGATTTTTTATACAAACTCGTATATATTTTTTAATTTGGATATGATATTATATTATCATATTGTTTTAGGAAAGTCAATAATTATAATTGACAAATTTTTTCGAAGATGATACAATATTAAGAGTGTACATTATAAGAAAGGATGTTTACTATGGATACAACACTTGTTGTGATGGCAGCAGGAATGGGAAGCCGCTTTGGAGGACTTAAGCAAATTGCACCACTTGGACCAAACGGTGAAATTATACTTGATTTTTCCTTATACGATGCAAAGGAAGCAGGCTTTAACAAAGCCGTGTTTATAATAAAAAAAGCTATTGAAAAAGAATTCCGTGAGGTTATCGGAAAAAGAATAGAAAAAATGATAGACGTTACCTATGTGTTCCAGGAAACAGACAAAATCCCGGAGGAGTTTTCTTCTCTTAAGGGTCGTGAAAAGCCATGGGGAACAGGTCATGCTATTCTTTGTGCAAAGGACGAAATAAAAACTCCTTTTGCTGTTGTAAACGCAGATGACTACTACGGCAAGGAAGCATATAAGCTAATACATGACTCCCTTGTTAAAAATGATAATATCTGTATGGTTGGCTATAAGCTCTATAACACCCTTACAGAGAACGGTACCGTATGCCGTGGTGTATGTGATATAGAAGACGGATATCTTAAGAGTGTAACAGAGCATTTGTCGCTTGACAAAAATTCCGGACTTCCTGAAGACACAATAGTTTCCATGAATATGTGGGGCTTCACACCAAAGATTTTTGATACACTTGAGACAGGCTTTAATGAGTTTCTTAAGAATTTGTCAAATCCTCTTAAGGAAGAATTTTTGCTTCCTGTGGTAGTTGACAATCTTATTAAATCAAAAGGCGAAAAGGCGATTGTTATTCCAACCTCTGAAAAGTGGTACGGAGTTACATATAAAGAGGATGCTGCACCTGTTGCGGCAGCTCTTAAAAGTTTGGTAGATAAGGGGCTTTATGATGGTATCTGATTTGAACAGAATAATGGAAAAGTTTGTCATTGATAATGAAATTAATCCATACGGTGACGGACATATAAATCATACATATCTTACAAAATCAAAGCAGTACATCCTTCAGAGAATTAACACCAAAATTTTTGTACATCCAAAGGAACTGATGGAAAACATAACAAACGTAACAGAGCACCTGAGAGCAAAAATTGAAGCTCAGGGCGGTGATCCGGACAGGGAGACACTTACAGTTATTCCTACTCTTGACGGAAAATCCTACTATACAGACGATAACGGAGACTGTTACAGAGTTTATAAGTTTATCGGTGATACAAACTGTTACAGTATTGCAACAGACCCGAAGCAGCTTTATTATGCAGCAAGAGCTTTTGGCAGATTCCAGAATATGCTCAATGATTTCCCGGCAGAAAATCTGTTTGAAACAATTCCTGAATTCCATAATACAAGAAGCAGATTTAATCAGCTTCTTAAGGCAATCAAGGAGGATAAAGCCGGACGTCTTAAGGAGGTGCAGGCAGAAGTTGAGTATGCGCTTTCTCAGGAAAATATTGTGGATACAATCATAAACGCCATTGGAGACGGTTCTGTGCCCCTTCGTGTAACACATAATGATACAAAGATAAATAACGTTTTATTTGACGCAAAAACAGACGAGGGACTTTGTGTAATAGACCTTGATACTGTAATGCCGGGCTCACTGTTATATGATTACGGCGATGCATTAAGAGCCGGTGCAACAACAGGTGCAGAGGACGAAAAGGACTTGTCACTTGTATGGTTTGACATGGCAGCATATAAGGAATTTTCAAAAGGATACCTTGAAGAAATGCTTCCTGTCATGACAGAAAAGGAAATAGAGCTTCTTCCGCTGTCTGCAAAAATTCTCACATATGAATGTGGAATAAGATTTTTGGCAGACTACTTAAACGGTGATGTTTACTTCAAAACATCAAGACCTGAACATAATCTTGACAGAGCAAGAACTCAGTTTAAGCTTTGTCGTGATATGGACAACAAGCTTGAAGAAATGAAGTCTATAATCAGAACATTAATAAAATAAATAAAGGTCGCACCAGGTGCGACCTTTATTATTTTTATTTAAGAAGCCATACATCTTTGTATGTAACCCCCAAGCTAAGTGCTTCAGAGTGACTTGCCACTGCAACGTCAATTTTATTACCCTTTATTGCTCCTCCGCAATCTTCTGCTCTCCTGTATCCGTATCCGTCAATATACACGTTAGAAAGCTTTGGAATTACCTTTGGGTCAACGGCAATTGTTGTACCGGGAACAATTTGCCCCGCCCACGCAGTTGCGTTTCCGTAGCTGCCGCAGCATTTTGAGCATGCGCAGTAATGAGTTATCTTAAAGTTACCAACATATACTGCGTTCTCTGGAATTGGAGCACCCGGCTCGACTGTTATTGCCTGTGCCGGCTTTTCAAGACTTCCGTACCATATATCCTCTTGATTTTCTTCTATTATAACAGACTCTGAAAGAACAAACATAAGTCCATCTGCCGGACTGTCAAAAGGCGGGATAGAAACTGTAACTGTGTAATTATCCCATTCTACCCATAGTCCAAAGCTTTCCATAAGACTTCTTATAGGCGCTACAATTGAGCCACCTGATATAATAGTCGCAGGAACTGAGCCCTCTATACTTGTTCCCAGGGAAACAATATCGCCGTCTTTATCTTTATAATTGTATTTTATTCTGATATCTTCATCTGCAACTGTCATTGAAACTGTTATACTGTCAGGAACAAGGGGCATTCCCTTTGTATCTCCCTTTGCAAGAAGTCTGTATGCATATCTTTCAATAGGTAGAGCAGACTCTCTGTTTGCTTTAAGGTTAACATAAGCAGTTTTTGTCATATCAGACCAGACAACCTGCAGACCTGCACTTTCGCAAAAGCGCCTTAGAGGTATAACAGTCGAATTTTCAATTGTCATTGGTGTTACAGTATCAAAATCAATATGTACTGTGCTGTCGCTGACTATGTTGTCCAGCTTTACACTTATATTAGATGCTGATGCAGTAGTAATGCTCATTAAACTTATAATAAGCAAAGCTACAATGTACAATAGTGTTTTTTTCATATTAATCTCCTTTTTATGGAATTAACAGTAACAGGATTATATCACATCAAAAAATTTAAATCAAGAATTTTGTTACAACTATTTTAAATTTCTTAAAAACTTTGTAACATTTAACGAAAAAAAAGAGCTGTTTTGGCTCTTAAATTGCATTTTACGTAATTTCTTGAAACATAAATCATATTTTGACAGGGTTTTTGTGTCAAATATTACAAACGGGTGTCGAAAAGCGTAATAATTTTGTTTATTTTTAATTGTTAAAAACTGTCAAAAATTTATGATATACTCACAAGCACACAGGGCTCACCCTCATCGTTCCTGAGCTCCGCCGTAAAACCGCCATCAGCTTGGTCGGTATAAACAAGCACCTTATCTCCTAAATGCATTTCCTTTTGATATATTACTGACAGCTCTTTTATTGTAAAATTTTCGGGCAGGTAGTCAAGGGCAATTTCAATGGACTTTACATTATTAACATGATTATTGGTATCAAGATACTTCTTTGTAATTACCGTTGTTCCTGCAAGCTTTGCGTCAGGGCTTGGACGGAGGTTTAAAATAGGTAAATTGTTTGGCTCTTCATTTATATTGTCATATGCCTCTGTCAGCTCTTCCGGCATTCTTACAATTCTTTGCTTTGAAAAGTCATATGAGAACCAGCAAGCTGTTCCTGTCCCCTTGCATTTATTATCCTGTATTATTTCATACTTTCGTATAACCTCGCAGCGTTGTACCTTTACAATTCCAGTTTTGACAGTTGTAGGACTGTCAAAGGAAACAGGCTCTGAAAAATTAACTCTCCATCCTCGTAGGAGCATGGCAATAGACATTTCTTTCATCTTGGGCAAGGTGTATCCAACACTTGCAGAGTGGAAGATGGAAACATCCTGAAGCAAATCCATTATAGTGCTTGTTTTTACATGACCTGTATTGTCAAGGTCGCTGTATTTAAAAGAATAATTTTTAGAAAACATATATATTTACCTACTATCTAAATTTAAGGGTGTTGCTAGGCAACACCCTTTTTTAACTATATTATTCAGCAGCTTCTGCATTTTCTGCAGGCGCTGTTTCACCTTCAGCAGCTTCTTGTTCAGCAGCTTCGCCCTCGGCAGCTTCTTGTTCAGCAGCTTCCTGCCTAGCCAGTGATTTTTCGTTCATAACTTTTTGTGTATGACCCCATGGTGAGTTTTCATCCACTTCGTCTTCTTCGGTAATACCTACAATTTCAGAGAATTGCTCAAAAGTCATTCCGTAAGACATCTCAAGAAACTTTCCTGTTGGAATGTATGCTTGAGCTGCAACTGATGTTGTGTTGCCCGGCATATCCTTTGGAAGACCAAATTCTTCTTTAAATTCCTTAAAGGGCTTTTCTGCATTTTCAGCCTCTTCTGCAATTGTGTACAGGAAGCCGTCTACGTTTGCGTTGTATTTATTATATGTTGTAAAGTAAAGAACGCATACAATTAAAACACAAACAACAAATGTTATTGCGGCGCTGATAACTGCAACTGCACCTTTTGAAATTTCAGCCTTCTCCATTACAGCTTCAACCTCTTCTGTCACTTCTTCTGCGTTTTCAACAGCTTCTTCAGCCACTACATCAGATACTTCTTCAACTGTCTCTTCGGCAATTTCTTCAACTGCTTCTTCAATTACTTCTTCTGTAACTTCGGGAGTTACTTCTTCTACTTCATTTTCTAACAATTCTTTTTCGTCATTCATTTGTTAAATCCTCCAAAACATATTTTATTCAGCTGCGTGGTCGTCGTCAGCATGTTCCGCCTCGGTCTCTTGCTGTGCCATAACCATTTCCTGCACTTCCATAACAGTCATTTCCGGTGTCACACCTTCAGGCAAGCCGCCCTGTGCTACCATTTCTTCATAGGTAATGCCGCTAAGCTTAGCATAATTTTCAAGACTCATATTGTTAACAATTTCATTCATGTCAGCATCAGCATCTGCGCCTTCAATGCCATATTCTGCAGAAAATTCTTCAACAGTCATGCTCTGTTCTGCTGCGGCTTCTGACAATGTATAAATGTCAGGCTTAAATTTATCAGCAATTGCATATATTGCAAGTGCAAGCACTGCAACTATTACAACTGTAATAACTATATTTACAATTGTATCGCCCTTACTTCTTTTAGGTCTCAAATTTTTATCCTTAGACATTCCCAAATCCCCTTTCTTCGTGTGCTCATATAAATATACCACTAATTTTTGAAAAAATCAATATTTTTTTATAAATAAATTATGAATTTTTAAGAGACGGGGTATAATTTTTATAAAAATTAAAGAAAAAACTTGTATTATTTCAAATTTTGTTATATAATGTTAGGTAATTTATAGTGATAAGATTTGGAGGATTATAAATGGAAAACAATGAAAGAGAACTGTCTGAACTTTTACAGGTAAGACGTGATAAGCTTAAAGAGTTACAGGGAGAGGGAAGAGACCCTTTCCACGTTACAAAATTTGACAGAACTCATAAAGCTTCCGATATAAAAGATAAATACACAGAAGAAGAAAGAGAAATCACAAAAAGAGGTACAGAAGAAACAGAGAAGATAATGGCAAAGATTTCTGACCTTGACGGACAGACTGTAACCGTAGCAGGACGAATTATGTCAAAGCGCGGAATGGGTAAGGTTGGCTTTGTTCATCTTGCTGACATTTCCGGTCAAATTCAGCTTTTTGTAAAAAAGGATGTGCTTGGTGAGGAAGAATATAACCGCTTTAAAAAGCTTGATATCGGGGATATCTTAGGTGCAGAGGGCGAGGTTTTTACAACTCAGACCGGAGAAATTTCCATAAGAGCAACAAAGCTTACACTTCTTTCAAAATCACTTCAGCCACTGCCTGAAAAGTTTCACGGCCTTGTGGATACAGACCTTCGCTATCGTCAAAGATATACAGACCTTATTATGAACAGCGAGGTTAAGGATACATTTATTAAGCGTTCAAAAATTATATCTGCAATCCGCAGCTATTTAAATGAAAGAGATTTCCTTGAGGTTGAAACACCAATGCTTGTTGCAAATGCAGGCGGTGCGGCAGCCCGTCCTTTTGAAACACACTTTAACGCACTTGATGAAGACTTTAAGCTTCGTATTTCTCTTGAGCTTTACCTTAAGAGACTTATAGTTGGCGGACTTGAAAGAGTATACGAAATCGGCAGAGTATTCAGAAACGAAGGACTTGACACACGTCACAATCCTGAATTTACACTTATGGAGCTTTATCAGGCGTATACAGATTACCATGGCATGATGGACCTTACAGAAAACCTGTACCGTCACGTTGCACAGGAAGTCCTTGGTACAACAAAGATAGTTTATAACGGAATTGAAATGGATCTTGGTAAGCCTTTTGAAAGAATTACCATGGTTGACGCAGTTAAAAAATACTCAGGCGTTGACTTTAACGAAATTACAACTCTGGAGCAGGCAAGAGCCGAAGCAAAGGAACACCACGTAGAGTACGAAGACCGTCACAAGAAGGGCGACATTTTAAATCTCTTCTTCGAGGAATTTGTTGAAGAGCACCTTGTTCAGCCTACCTTTGTAATGGACCATCCGGTAGAAATTTCTCCTCTTACAAAGAAAAAGCCTGAAAACCCTGACTATGTTGAAAGATTTGAGTTCTTTATGAACGGCTGGGAAATGGCAAATGCATATTCAGAGCTCAATGACCCAATCGACCAGAGAGAGCGCTTTAAGGCACAGGAAGAGCTACTTGCACAAGGCGATGAAGAAGCAAATACAACAGATGAGGATTTTATGAACGCTCTTGAAATCGGCATGCCGCCAACAGGTGGTATCGGCTTCGGTATCGACCGTATGTGTATGCTCCTTACTGACTCCGCAGCGATTCGTGATGTTTTGTTGTTTCCAACTATGAAGACAATCTCCGACAAGTAAGTTTGCAAAGCAAACGCGACGAGCCGGAAGCGAGCGTAAAGGCATACCGGGTATTCCGCGAGCGCAGATGTCAAATGCAAGCGAAGTCGCAGAAGACGTTTGGACAAATAAGCTTTAACGCAAATAAACAAAGGACATTATCGTCTATGGATGATAGTGTCCTTTTCGTTGTAATATAATTATAATATTTAATTTCCAGGAAAACTATTGACGTGAAAGATTTTTTGTAGTAAAATACTTCCAGCACAGTGTGTGCCGGAGGTGGTATTATGGCAAGCATAAAGGATAGTCTTATAAGCGATGAAATGTCTGAAAGAATAATTGACGCTGCCAGGGAAATAGTAACCTCGGAGGACGCACATTCAGTAAATGTACGCAGAATTTTAAAAAAGCTTGATATTACAAACAGAGTTTTCTATAATCGCTTTCATAATATAGAAGAAGTTCTTGATGTTATTTCTCAGGAAAGCATATTGCAGGTTCGTAAAAGCCTTAAGTTTTCTTTTGATAAGGAAACAGATTTTTTTGAGCAAATTATGGAAGAGGTTGAAAAAACTCTCAGGGTTTCTTATGAAACAAGGCTTAACTTTGCCCATTACGTGTTCGAAAACGATTCCGTTTCAAGCAGCAATTATGAATGGTGGAACGGGGAAATTAAAAAAATTCTAAGCTACGCAATGGACAACGGATATATCAAAAAAGTAGACCTTGAAATGACAAGCTATGCAATCTGGTGCTTTATAAGAGGATTTAACACAGACGCTATCGGCAGAAAGCTACCTTTGGAGGAGGCTTTGAAGCGGTACAGATACGGATTTAGTTTTATTCTCAAAGGACTAAAGGCTTAATAAAAAAGTCACTATCGTGACAGTCGCTTTAGCAGCTCACTTCCATAGGTAGACTTTTTTGTAATTTAGGAAATTACAACTTAAAAGTAGTAAATTCCTAAAAAATATTGAGCACACAGTGTGCTGAAAAATGTAAGTTTATGTCGAATGAATACCAAATATATTTCAGCACACGGTGTGCTGATGGGAGGAAATTATAAATGTCAATAAAAATTCTCGGAACAGGCGCATATGTCCCTGAAAAAGTTATTACAAATGATGACCTGGCTGAATTAGTAGAAACATCTGACGAATGGATTGTTCAGCGTGTAGGTGTAAAGGAAAGACACGTTTCTACTCATGAAACGGCGGCAGATTTTGCAGTTAAGGCGGCAAATGAAGCCCTTAAGTCTGCCGGCATTTCTGCAAGTGAAATTGACCTGATTGTTGCAGCTACAATTTCGTCCGAAACAATGTGTCCCACCGTTGCGGGAATTGTCCAGAAAGAAATTGGTGCAAGCTGTCCTGCCTTTGACGTAAACTCTGCATGTAGTGGATTTTTGTTTGCACTTGATACAGCAGTTTCATATATAGTTCGCGGAAATGTAAAAAATGTGCTTGTAATAGGCTCTGAGCGCCTTAGCAAAATTGTTGACTGGACAGACAGAGGCACATGCGTCATTTTCGGTGACGGTGCAGGTGCCTTTGTAGTAGGCAGGGGAGATGGCTATCTTGCTTCAACTCTTTATACAAGCGGTGGAAACGAGGTAATAGAAATTCCGTCATTTTCAGGAAGCTCACCTTTCTATAAAGGAGAGATTAAAAAGCCGTATATATTTATGGACGGTCAGGAAACCTTTAAGTTCGCAGTCAACAAAATTGTTGAGGATATAAAATCCGTTACACAGTCTGCCGGACTTACTCTTGATGATATAGACTATGTTGTAACACATCAGGCAAATATAAGAATTATTGACTTTGCAGCAAAGCGTCTTAAAATGCCTAAAGAAAAATTTGTTGTAGACATTGAAAAATTTGGGAATACTTCTTCAGCAAGTGTTGCCATTGCTTTTGATGAACTTCATAAATCAGGAAAATTGAAAAGGGGTGATAAAATCGTAATGTCTGCCTTTGGCGGCGGTTTATCCAGTGCCGCTTGTGTTATTGAATGGTAAAAATTTTTTAGGAGGAATTTATTATGACAATCGAAAAGGTAAAGGAATTATTAGCAGAGCATCTTGAAATGGATGTAGAGGAAATCACAGAGGAAACAACATTTGAGGACCTTGGTGTTGACTCACTTGACGCTGTTGAAATCATGATGGAAATGGAAGATGAATTCGGCATCGAAATCAAGCCTGCAGAAGCCGGCAAGAGCGTTAAAGAGCTTGTGGCTTATATTGAGTCAAAGAACGCTTAATTTAAGAAAGGTAGTGAAATAATGATTAACACGCCAATATGTGGAATGCTTAATATTAAATACCCTATTTTACAAGGCGGTATGGCACATATATCTGACGCCTCTCTTGCGGCGGCGGTTTCAAAGGGCGGCGGCTTAGGCATTATTTCGGCTGCAAACGGCAATGTCAGTTGGATATCCGAGCAGATTGATACTGCTCGGTCCCTTACTGATAAGCCTTTTGGCGTAAACATAATGCTTATGGGAGAGAACATAGACAGGATTGCAGAGCTTATTGCAGAAAAAAAGGTAGCTGTTGTTACCACTGGCGCAGGCAATCCGGAAAAATATATCCCAATGTGGAAAGAAGCCGGAGTTAAGGTTATTCCGGTAGTAGCGTCATGCGCTCTTGCAAAGCTTGTTGCACGCAGCGGTGCAGATGCAGTAATAGCCGAGGGCGGCGAGTCGGGAGGACATGTGGGCGAAATGACAACAATGGCACTATTGCCACAGGTATGTGATACCGTAGATATTCCTGTAATTGCAGCAGGTGGTATCGCAGACGGAAGAGGTGTTGCGGCGTCCTTAATGCTTGGTGCCGGCGGCGTACAGATAGGAACAAGATTTCTTGCGGCATATGAATGTAATATAAGCCGCGAATACAAAGATAAATTACTTAAAGCAAACGACACGGCAACAATTGTAACAGGAAGAAGACTTGGTCATCCTGTAAGAAGCCTTAAAAGCCCTTTTTCAAGAAACTACGCAAAGGCAGAATACACATCAATCAGCGATGAGGAGCTTGAAAATATGGCAGTAGGCTCTTTAAGAGCAGCCGTTTTAGACGGTGACAGCAAAAAAGGCTGTTTCCTTGCCGGACAAATTTCCGGACTTGTTAACAAAGAACAAAACGCCTCTGAAATAATTAAAGAAATATTTGACGAGGCTGAAATTATATTGAACGGAGCAAAGAAATGGGTAAAATAGCATTTGTTTTTTCAGGCCAGGGCGCTCAGTACAGCGGAATGGGAAAATCTCTGTATGACATGGGCGGCGCGGCAAAAAAACTATACGATGAAGCAGAAAGCTATCGTAAAGGAACAATGGAGCAATCCTTTTTTGGTACAGATGAGGACTTGAAAAAAACTGTTAATACACAGCCATGCATGTATCTTGTAGAGCTTGCGGCAGCCTTGTCCTTAAACGAAAAAGGAATTTTTGCAAACGGTGTAGCAGGATTTTCACTTGGTGAGATTGGTGCACTTGCATACTCGGAGGCATACTCTCTTGCAGACGGCTTCAAAATTGTAACCGAGCGTGGAAAGCTTATGAATGACGCAGCAGACCCTGAAAACACAGCCATGTGCGCAGTTTTAAAGCTTGACAGCGAAACAGTTTCCGGGGCGGCGTCAGAATTTGAAAAGCTGTACGCAGTAAACTTTAACTGCCCGGGACAGACCGTTGTATCAGGACTTAAAAGCAGCATGGAGGCTTTTTCAGAGAAAATAAAGGAGCTTGGCGGAAAAACAATCCCCCTTGCTGTCAGCGGTGCGTTCCATTCTCCATTTATGAATGATGCGGCAGAAAAGTTTGGTGCAGAGCTTACAAAGTACGAAATCACAGCTCCCAAACTTCCTGTGTATGCAAATTTAACTGCAAAGCCTTATGACGAGGAAGTAATTTCAGGGCTTGAAAATCAAATGAAATCTCCTGTCAGGTGGCAGGAAACCATTGAAAATATGATTAAAGACGGATTTACAGATTTTATTGAAGTGGGTCCGGGTAAAACCTTATGCGGACTTATTAAAAAAATTTCTAAGGACGTAAATGTGTACTCTGTACAGGACGAACAGAGCCTTGCAGAAGTAGCAGAGGCGGTGAAGAGCAATGCTTAAGGGTAAAGTGGCAGTAATAACAGGCGGCTCACGTGGAATTGGAGCTGCAATAGCAGAAAAGTATTCAGAGCTTGGTGCAAATGTAGCCATTCTCTATAACTCCAACATAGAAAAGGCAACAGAGGTTAAAGAAAAAGCCGGGAGCAATGGTGTAAAAGCAGAAATTTATAAATGTGACGTATCAAATTTCGGCGAGTGTAAGGAATGTATAAAAAAGGTTATTGAAGATTTTGGCGGTGTGGATATTCTTGTGAATAACGCAGGCAAAACCTCCGACAACCTGCTGGTTTCAATGGACGAGGCGGATTTTGATGATGTTATAAACACTAATTTAAAAGGCTGCTTTAACATGATAAAGGCATGCGGCAGAAACTTTATCAAAAGAAAGTATGGAAAAATAATCAACATTTCCTCTGTTTCTGCTTTAATGGGACTTGCAGGGCAGGTAAACTACTCTTCATCAAAGGCAGGGGTTATAGCACTTACAAAGGTAACGGCAAGGGAATTTGCATCAAAAAACATTTGTTGTAATGCAATTGCCCCCGGTTTTATAACAACAGACATGACAAAAAACCTTGGAAACGAAGAGGAATATTTAAAATCCATACCCTTAAAGAGATTAGGAAGTCCAATGGATGTTGCAAATCTTGCGGCATTTCTGGCAAGCGACCTGTCGGATTACATAACAGGCGAAGTAATCCGTATAGACGGCGGTCTTGCAATCTGAAAACAGGAGGAAAATATATGAAACGAGTAGTAATAACAGGACTTGGTGCAGTAACACCCGTAGGCTGTGATGTGGATACATTCTGGGACAGCGTAAAAAACGGTAAATGCGGCATTGACTACATTACAAAATTTGATACAACAGATTATAAAGTAAAGGTAGCAGCAGAAGTAAAGGATTTTGACCCATCCATGTACATGGAAAAAGGTGAAATAAGAAGAAGTGACAAGTTTGTTCAGTATGCAATTGCAGCAGCAACACAGGCAGTTAATGACAGCGGTATTGAAAATAATGTTAAGCCGGAACGCTTTGGAGTTTACTACGGCTCAGGTATAGGCGGCTTTGATACATTTGTTTCAGAGCATAATAATTTACTGAGCAAGGGACCTAACCGTGTGTCTCCACACTTTATTCCAAAGCTTATTACAAACATGGCTTCCGGAAACATTGCTATTAAGATGGGAGCAAAGGGCCCTTGTATCGCGGTGAGCACAGCGTGTGCCACAGGTACAACTGCAATTGGTGAAGCGTATAGAGCAATTAAGGCGGGATACGCAGATGCCATAATTGCCGGCGGAGTAGAGGCAAGCATTTCACCTCTTGCTGTTGCAGCATTTACTAACTGTATGGCACTTTCAGAAAGTGAAGATAAGGACGCAGCTTCAATACCTTTTGACAAAAGAAGAAACGGCTTTGTTATGGGTGAGGGTGCAGGTGCATTGGTTGTGGAAGAATATGACCATGCTGTCGCAAGAGGCGCTAAAATCTATGCAGAGGTGGTAGGCTACGGAAGCACATGTGACGCTTTCCACGTAACAGCTCCTGATGACAGTGCAGAAAGCTCTGCAAGAGCGATTTCCGATTGTCTTAAAGAAGCAGGAAAAGAATATTCGCCTGAGAAAATTTATATAAATGCTCATGGTACGAGCACACCGCTCAATGACAAGACTGAAACAAAAGCTTTCAAAAATGTTTTTGGAGAAGATGCGTATAAGCTTCATATCAGCTCCACAAAATCTGTAACAGGACATCTTCTTGGTGCGGCAGGTGCAGTTGAGGGGATTGCGGCTGTACTTTCTCTTTGTGAGGATATAGTGCCTCCAACAATCGGCTATAAAGAAAAGGACGAGGAATGTGACCTTAATTATACACCAAACGTTGCAAACAAAACAGAGCTTGACCTTGCTATGTCAACATCACTTGGCTTTGGCGGTCATAACGCATGTGTCGCATTTGCAAAAATCTGAGGTGGAATATGAATAAAGAAGAAATCAAAAAAATCCTTCCTCACCGTGACAACATGCTTCTTCTTGATGAGGTGGAGCTTATAGATAATGTAGCGCACGGAAAAAAGAAAATTGACGGCAGCGAGTGGTTTTTAAAAGGGCATTTCCCTGACAAGCCTGTTGTGCCGGGCGTTATTCTTTGTGAAATTCTTGCCCAGTCTGTGTGCGTTTGCCTTGACGGTGTTATAGAAAATGGGAAACTCCCATTTTTTACGGGACTTGACAAGGTTAAATTTAAATCACCTGTTGTGCCGGGAGATTTATTTGAAACAAAGTGTGAAATCACAAAAAACAGAGACCCGTTCTATTTCGCAAAGGGAAGCGGATATGTTAACGGAAAGCTTTGCGTAAGTGCGGAATTTTCATTTGCCATAACCGATAGGGAGAGATAATTATGGAACTAAAAAAACTATTTAACATTTTTAATAAGGACGAGGAAAGAACCTGCAAAAAATGCGAAAACTCCGCTAAGTATTCTCAGCTTATTGAAAACGCAATGATTTGTCCTGTTTGCGGGGAGTATATGAGAATGGGAGCTTTGGAGAGAATTGCACACGTTGCCGATGAAGGAACTTTTTTTGAGCAGGACGGTGACCTTGCAAGTCAGAACCCTATAAACTTTCCTGATTATGATGATAAAATCAAGAAAGCCGTTAAAAGCAGCGGACTAAGTGAGGGCGTTGTTTGCGGCACATGCCGGATAGCAGGAAACCCATGCGCAATTTTTGTTATGGATTCAAACTTCATGATGGGAAGTATGGGAACTGTTGTGGGCGAGAAAATAACACGCCTTTTTGAAAAAGCAACAAAGGAAAAGCTTCCCGTTGTAGGCTTCACAACCTCCGGCGGTGCAAGAATGCAGGAGGGGATTTTCTCCCTGATGCAAATGGCAAAGGTCAGCGGAGCTGTTAAAAAGCACAGCGATGGCGGCGGGCTTTATATAACTGTTCTTACAGACCCCACAACAGGGGGTGTAACTGCAAGCTTTGCAATGCAGGGTGACATTATTATTGCAGAGCCAAAGGCTTTGATTGGCTTTGCAGGTGCAAGAGTTATAGAACAAACCACAGGCAAGAAATTGCCCGAGGGCTTTCAAAGGGCAGAATTTATGCTTGAGCACGGCTTTATTGATATGATTGAGGACAGAAAACGCCTTAAATATACTCTTGGAAAGCTTCTTAAAATCCATTGTGCTGATGCTGTTTAAATTGCGAGGTGAGTTATAATGTCAAATATAAAAACAAAGGCCTATGACAGAGTCCTTACTGCCAGAAGTAACGACAGACCCATGGGCGGCTATTACTTAAAAAGAATGATTGACAGCTTTGTAGAGCTTCACGGAGACCGCCGCTTTGGTGATGACGGTGCAATTGTTGGCGGCGTAGGTATTTTAAACGGTATTCCTGTAACTGCCATTGCAATGGAGAGGGGAGACACCATAGAAGAGAGAATGAAAAGAAACTTCGGCTGTCCTACACCGGAAGGGTACAGGAAAGCACTTCGTCTTATGAAAGAGGCAGAAAAATTTAAAAGACCTGTTATATGCTTTATCGGCAGCTCCGGAGCCTACTGCGGCATAGACGCAGAGGAACGCGGTCAGGGCGAGGCAATTGCAGAAAATCTTTTTGAGATGATGGGATTAAAAACACCAATTATATCTGTCATAGTAGGCGAAGGAGGCAGCGGCGGTGCCCTTGCTCTTGGCGTGTGTGACACGGCAGTTATGCTTGAAAATTCAGTTTACTCCGTTATATCGCCGGAGGGCTGTGCAAGTATTTTGTGGAAGGATTCTGCCAAGGCTGCAGACGCAGCAGACGCTTTAAAGCTTACGGCAGAGGATTTATACAAATTTGAGGTGGTTGAAAAGGTAATTGATGAAGCAGACAAAACCACCGAGGAA
>CAZWCO010000004.1:0-12777 GCA_964632665.1 uncultured Lachnospiraceae bacterium
CTTGTGGTTATATCTGCCCTGCCATGTCTTATAGCGCCTGCAACAGCGTCTACTGCGGCGTCCTGCCCTATGACACGTTTGTGGAGCTGGTCCTCAAGGTTAATAAGCTTCTCTGCCTCGTCCTCTGTGAGACGGTGAACAGGGATTTTTGTCCATGACTCTATTACCTGCGCAATATCGTCTTCGGTTATTCTTGCCTTTTCTGCCTGTGCTTTAAGGGCAGGAATTTTCTCATTTAAGCACAAAAGCTCGCTTTTGAGCTTTGCGCTTGTTTCAAAGTCTGCTTCTTCTGTTGCCTTTTCTATTTTGTCATTCAGAGAGGTTACTTCTGCCTCTGCCTTTGAAAGCTCATAAAGTGCATGATTTTTAAGGTTTACATGAGAGCCAGCCTCGTCTATTACGTCTATGGCTTTATCAGGTAAAAAACGGTCTGTAATATACCTTTCAGACATTTTTACTGCCTTTTCTATAATCTTGTCTGAAATTTTAACCTTATGATAATCCTGATAGTAGTCCTTAATTCCCTTTAAAATTTCGATAGACTCTTTTACAGAGGGCTCATCAATTATAACAGGCTGAAATCTCCGTTCAAGTGCACTATCCTTTTCTATATGCTTTCTGTACTCGGAAAGAGTTGTTGCACCGATTATCTGTATTTCCCCTCTTGCCAGTGCCGGCTTCAAGATATTTGCAGCACTCATTGCGCCCTCCGCGTCACCTGCGGCAGCAATGTTATGAATTTCATCTATTACAAGTATAACATTCCCCGCTTCTGTTGCCTCATTTAAAAGACTTTTAAGTCTTGCCTCAAATTGACCGCGGAACTGTGTTCCAGCTACAAGGGCTGTAAAATCTACAAGGTAAAGCTGATAATCAAAAAGCTTGGGTGGCACGTTCTTTTCAAAAATTCTACATGCAAGTCCTTCTGCAATTGCTGTCTTACCCACACCCGGCTCACCAAGAAGTACAGGATTGTTCTTTGATCGGCGGTTTAGTATCTGAATTACTCTTTCAATTTCCAAATCTCTGTGTATTACCCTGTCAACTTGTCCAAGTGCCGCCTTGACAGTCAGATTTGTTCCGTAGGTATCAAGCATACTCTTTTTATTCTTTTGTTTTTTCGGAGTTGCTCCTCCCTTTTCCCCTGCTGCCTTTCCGCCGCCCTGTGGCATGTTACCAAAGAGGTTTTTAAGGAAATCAGTAGGAGCGGTTGGTGCCCCACCCTCAATTTCTGCTGATTCAGGGATTTCTGAAAGCATTGCGCCCATATTTTCTGCAAGGCCTTCGTAACCTCCCACTTCACCAAGAAAATCTGACATCTGTCCGTTTAGATTTTCAAGTTCTTCGTCATCTATGCCAAGCTGCTTCATCATATCATCAATAGGTGCAATGCCAAGCTCCTTGGCACAGGCAAGGCACAAGCCCTCGCTTTTTGTTTGCCCGTTTTCAACCTTTGTAATAAAAACTACTGCGGGGTTGATATTACATTTAGAGCATAAAGTCATCTATTTCAATCCTTTCAAGTCGAATAAATTTCAAATCCATGTTATTGTAACACACTTTTTAAATTATGCCAATAGCTTAAGAGTAAAATTTACAATTCTTTCACATAATTATTTTATATAAAAATGCTTAAAATGCGGGAATTTTGACAATTTTTGTCAAAATTTAAATAACACTTTGTACCTTATTACATGTTTACAATTAAATTATCTTGAAATTTACGTGTTATTTTATAAAAGCAATGTCCAAAATTTCATATAATAACGTAAATCATGCAGAAAAATATTTGCTGTCGTATTATGGGTAATTTATGAACATCTTGTAAAAAGGAGTAGAAAAATGGAAGTTAAAGATAAAGAGTTTATGGACACACTTTACAGAAGATATTACAGGTCATTAATAAAAGATGTTTATAATCTTATTGACAACAAATCGGATGTATCGGATATTGTAAACATGGCATTTGAGTGGTGTATGAGAAACTACCCCACCGGCAGAACTACCTATAAGACCATGCACCGTCATCTAAAGGGAGTTTGTGTACATGTGGCGAACCAAATGAATAAAAACCAGAATCAGCTAATGAAAAAGCATGCATTTGCAACCATTGTAGACAAAAGTCCCGAGGAGCTTGTTATGAGCGCAGAAAAAGCAAATGATATAATAAAAATAATCTCCAGCATGCATCCACGTTATGGAGATGTACTGCTACTGAGTATTGTTCATGGTCTGAAGCCATATGAAATTGCAAAAAGGCTTTCTATTAAACCTAATACCGCTACGAAGCGCCTTGCCCGCGGACGTAAGAAGCTGGAAGCTTTACTCACAAGCAAAGGCTATGATATTTAACCAAACAGCTCTATGCTTGTTTTTATCACGCCGTTTTCTATGGTAATAACAGCGTAGCTACATCTTGACATATGACATATTGCTCCGGGATTTAAAAGTATTCCGCCACCAAAATACATGGTGTCGGGCACGTGGGTATGACCGTACAAAACAAGATCTGCTCCCTCTTTTATTTTCTTGCGGAGCGTATCTGTACCTGCTTTTACACCGTAGGTGTGTCCGTGGGTTATAAATATTTTTTTGCCGTCCAGGTCTGTCTCAAGCTCTGCGGGAACAGACGAGTCAAAATCATTATTTCCCCTGACATAAAGAAGCTTTATACTTTTATCAATAAGAGCCTCCAGAGCTCTGCAGTCACTTAAAATATCTCCGCAATGGATGCACACGTCAACATTTTCATGCTTTTCAAGTATGCGTAAAATTCTGTTATAGTATCCGTGTGAATCGGAGAAAACCAATATCTTCATAAATCCTCCTAAAAAGAATAGTATGGCAAATTACGGGGAACAACTATTTATATGATTATAAGAATAGTTTTTTATGGATTACTTGGGTGGAACATTGAAGTTTTATGGACAGGGTTTAATTCTCTGCTTAGTGGAGATTTTAACATGATTGGCCACACATCCCTGTGGATGTTTCTTATTTACGGGATTGCAGGAGGCTGCTTCGAGCTTGTGCACAAAAAAATAAAAGACAAAAGCCGGTACACAAGGGGTGTTATATGGATGTACCTTATTTTTGGTGTTGAATTTATAAGCGGAGCAGTTTTAAGCTTATTTGGAATATATCCCTGGAGATATACCGGTCTTTTTAACATTGCCGGATTTATACGCCTTGATTATGCACCACTTTGGTTTGTTGTAGGACTGTTGTTTGAAAAGGCACATATTTTTGCAATTAAAATAGGAAGCTTAAAGCCTGTCCTTATTTCAGATATGCAGCCGTAATCCAGTATCCTTCATGTAGAACACTTTCTGTTCCGACTCCGGACAAAAGCTTTTTGTCACGGCACATGGATATTCCCCTGCCCTTTAGCTTAAGTGCCGCCTCTGTTCTTGTCCACTCCTTTGTATAGTCACTGTCTGACAAGGGCGTGGAAATTCCAAAGACCTTTTTTGCTACAGAGGGATTACAGGAGCGTATTTTTTCTGTGTCTATGCCTACGGGTATATCGGATACAGCGCAAACTACAAGGTCCATGCTGTGGCTTATGCTTATATAAATATCCTTATGATTTTTTATATAGGGTCTGCCATTTTCGTAGCCTATTATAATATCACTCACAGGGAGAGAAAAGGTTTTTGAAACTCCTGCCATAACAAGAGCAATGCCGATAAGTGTATTATCGGCATTGTGCTTTATTTTTTGCATTTGTACCTGCCGTCTCTTTTCTTCCGGAGCAGCAGAAAGTAAAATGTCATATTCAGTTTTTTTAAGGCCGCCCCTTGAGCTTGCCATAAAAATTTCTAAAATCATACTCTTGATTCTATATACTCTACTACATCGTTTACAATTACCATTTTGTGAACATCTCTGTCAGGGATTTCTATATCAAATTCGTCCTCAAATGCCATGATAATTGAAATTACGTCAAATGATGTAAGTCCTAAATCCGCTGTAAGTGAAGCATCAGGTGTAATAACTGATTCGTCTGTAAATTCTGCCAAAATTCCTTTTACTCTTTCAAACATTTTAAATTTCCTCTCTAATTGTAATTTCTTTTTATTTTCTTTGTAGTTGTTTTTTCAAACTCTGTATCTCTGAAGCTTATTTTGTGTATCTGCTTATACACAGGAAGAGTTTTATTTATTTCGTTGATTGCTTCCTGTATTCCGTCTTTAACCTCTGCATATATTTCAGCTGCAATCATATCTCCGTCCTGGTAAACGATTACTTCATCTGCTGTTGTCTTTGTAAGGATTATGTCCTCAAGCTCCTCAGGTGATACGTTTTTGCCGTTAGAAAGGATAATAAGATTTTTCTTGCGGCCTGTAATATAAAGGTATTCTCCGTCCATATATCCAAGATCGCCTGTCTTGAACCAACCATCATCAAAGGCTTCTTTTGTAGCCTCTTCGTCCTGGAAATAACCAAGCATTACGTTTTCACCTTTTACAAGGATTTCTCCGTCCTTGATTTTTACTTCGCAGCAATTACATACAGGGCCTACACTTCCAAGAACTACTTTTGACTGACGGTTTACGGATACAACAGGAGAACATTCTGTTATGCCGTAGCCGTTAATAACTGTTATGCCAAGGTCTGCAAAGCCTTTTGTGTAAACATCACTGATTGGTGCTCCGCCTGCAACAAGAAGGTCAAGATTTCCACCAAGCTGGTCAAGAACTGACTTGAAGAGCTTTCTTCTAACGTCTATACCCACCTTAAGAAGACCGTTGCTGATACCTATCATTGTTTTTAAAAGCTTATCCTTTTTCTGCTCCTTTACAGAGCTCCAGATGTTTTTGTATAGGGACTCAAGATAAAGAGGAACAACGCAAATGTTTCTTGGCTTAAACTCTACAAGGTCCTTTTTAAAGTTTCTGAGGCTTGCGTTTATGTAAGTAGTACCCTCAAAGATAATATTTGCAACAACACTTGTTGAAAAAGCAAATGTGTGATGAAGAGGGAGAGTAAGCAATGTGTCTCCTGCAAGTGATGAAATACTTCCGGCTGCTATTATGTCTGCAAGAATATTTCTTGGAGTGAGCATAACACCCTTTGGCTTACCTGTTGTGCCGGAAGTGAATATGATTGAAGAAAGCTTGTTACCATCAGGAGTGAAGTCAACATACTCTGTATTTCCGCTGTCTATAATGCTTCTGCCCTGTGCATAAAGTTCAGCAAAGTCTTTCATACAATATCCCTTAATTTCGGGATTGTCGTCTTTGATATCTGTATAAGATTCTGAATAAACAAGTGCAGTTGCACCGCTGCGCTCTATAAGCTCCTTAAGGTCTGCTGCGGGAAGCTCCTTATCAAGCGGAACAACAACATTTCCTCCGTTTACTATTGCAAAATATGACACAATCCATTCATAGCTGTTTTCACCGATAAGGGCTACTTTTGCATCCTTAAAGCCATCATTATAAAGGATTGTACCTATCTCTTCTATATTTTCTTTAAAACGTTCTGCTGTAACCTCAACTATTTCTTTTTTTAATCTGTATCTAAAAGCAATTTTGTTGTCTGACTTAACCCTGAATTCGATTAATTCCTTAAAGCTCATAAGCTTTGGTGGGTTTGTTAGCGGCTGGTACTTTACTTTCATGCACGCTCATCTCCTTAATATAAAAATATTGTTATAATTTTACCACAATATTTAAATTTTGTCAATAAAAAAGGGATGTTTAAAAATGCACAGACCATTCAATGGCTTTAACTCAATATTTATAAGCATTCCAAACAACAAAAAACTCATAAATTATTGACAAAATCCGCAAAAAATGCGGATTTTTGTTATTTTATGCCATTGAACTACGAACTCAACGCACCTCTCGGCGTACTACTCACCAGCATAAGTTCTACCATCAAAATCAAAGATTTTGGGTATCACTTACCTCGTACGCCTGCTGCGGCTGCGTCCAAATCTTTGATTTGGTATACAAAGCCTATGCAACAGCGTTCCAAATCTATGATTTGGGTAACGCCACTGCTCGCAAGGTATTATGCTACTCAAGTAGCATAATACTGCGTTTCATCCGTTCTGCACTATTTTTATTCCATCCCCTTGGATTGTGGGCTGACTTTATAAACACCGCCTTTTTTATTGCTTATAGTATTTAAAGAAATCCTCAAGCTTACCCATTGCGTCCTGCAAAACTTCTATTCTCGGAAGATAGACAACACGGAAATGGTCAGGCTTGTGCCAGTTAAATCCTGTGCCGTTTACAATGAGAATTTTTTTGTCATGCAAAAGGTCGTATGCAAACTTTTCATCGTTCTTGATATTGAACTTTTTAACGTCTATTTTAGGAAAAATGTAGAATGCCGCTTTTGGTTTTACGGCACTTATTCCCGGGATATCATTAAGCGCCTTATATACATATTCCCTTTGTTCGTAAAGTCTACCACCCGGTACAATGTAATTATTTACACTCTGGTATCCCCACAGTGCAGTCTGAACAATGGATTGCGCCGGAACATTAGAACAAAGACGCATGTTTGAAAGCATGTTGATTCCTTCTATATAATCCTTCGCAATTGCTTTATTACCACTGAGTATCATCCAACCAACTCTATATCCGGCAATCATATGGGATTTTGAAAGACCGCTGAAGGTGACACAAAACAGGTCGGGAGCAAGGGACGCAATGGAAACATGCTCCTCTCCGTCCATAACAAGCCTGTCGTATATTTCATCTGAAAAAATCATAAGCTGATTTTCTCTTGCAATTTTTACAATATCCTCTAATAGCTCTCTTGGGTAAAGAGCACCTGTTGGGTTGTTGGGGTTTATTATTACAATTGCTTTTGTTTTATCGGTTATCTTTTTTCTTATATCGTCTATATCCGGATACCACTCTGCCAGCTCGTCACATATATAGTGAACCGGTGTTCCTCCGGCAAGGGTTACACAAGCTGTCCACAAAGGATAGTCAGGGGACGGAATAAGGACCTCGTCACCGTTATCCAAAAGAGCAGACATACTAAGGTTAATAAGCTCACTTACACCGTTACCCGTGTATATGCCATCCATACTTACGTTTGGAATGTTTTTTATCTGAGCGTATTGCATAATGGCTTTTCTTGCAGAGAAAAGGCCTTTAGAGTCAGAATAGCCTTCACATTCAGGCAGTTGAAGTCTCATGTCATAAACTACTTCATCAGGTGCCCTGAATCCAAAAGGTGCAGGATTGCCGATATTGAGCTTAAGAACCTGAATTCCTGCCTCTTCCATTTCTGCAGCTTTTGCAACAACAGGTCCTCTTACATCATATAAAACATTATCTAGTTTACTTGACTTTTTAAATTCACGCATATATGTTCCTCCGTCTGTCCCGATATTTACATCTTCACCTGTAAGCCAAGCGGCGTCCACCTCAAGAGTTTCTGCAAGAAATTGTAAAATCCTGTCTCTTGGAACTGTTTTTCCGCTTACGTACTGACTCATATGACTTTTTCCAAGCTTTATACCCTGGCTTTCTGCCGCACGTATAATATCTACTTGCTTTAAACCACGATTTTTAATTGAAAGGCTAAGCCTTTGTGCAAAAACTTCCTTTGACATTTTTGTCACCCTTTCAAAAAGTTCAATTTGGTTTATTAATCATATCATATATCACGTGTTTTGTCAATAAGATTTTAAAAAAGTTCAATTTAAAATAAAAAGTTCAATTTAAAAACCGCCGCTCACCTTTATTACCTCTCCTGTTATAAAACTACCTTTATCTGCAAGGAATAATACGGTTTCGGCAACTTCTTCAGGTTTTCCTGTTCTGCAAAGGGGAGTTTCTTCTTCAAGAGCTTTTATGTCTTCTTCCCCAAGATGCGAGTTCATTTTTGTATCTATAACACCCGGAGCAACACAGTTTACCCGTATGCCTGATGGCCCCATTTCACATGCAAGAGATTTTGTAAAGCCAATTACTGCCGCCTTTGATGCAGAATAGTGCACCTCACAGCTTCCGCCGCCCATGCCCCATACAGATGAAATATTTATAATACTTCCCTCGTGTGCCGAAATCATTTTTGGAATAAACCTTTTGGTTGTCAGGTACATTCCTTTTACATTTATATTAAACATTGTGTCCCATTCTTCTTCTGTAATATCGGCAAACATCTTTTGCTGTGCAATGCCTGCATTATTTACTATTGCATTAAACCTGCCACCAAATTTCTCAATTTCGTTTTCTATCTTCTCTAAGTCCTCGGCTTTGGATACATCACATTTTACAGCTATTGCTCCTGTTTGTGCTGCAAGCACATGAGCCTCTGCCTCGCTGCTCCGATATGTGAAGAACACTCTCCATCCATTTTCTGCAAATGCTTTTACGCATGCTGCGCCTATTCCTCGGCTGCCGCCTGTTATGAGTACATTTTTCATAATTATTTTCCCTTTCTAATAAAAACATGGCTGCTACATTTTAAAGCAGCAGCCAATCTGTTTCTATCTACGGCGTCTTCTATAATGTTGATCTTCAAAGCGCGTATTTACGGGACGCCTTGTTCCTGTTCTCACCTGTGTGCTTTGTTGTTGCTGTCTTGAATGAAGCCGTCTTAGACGTCTGCGTCTTTCCTGCTTCATTATGTTTATTCTTCTCACGATAAGCGCTGCAGCTATAAGCAGTGCCGGAATAAAGAAGAACGGGCTTGAAAGAATATTCACAATAAGGTGAAATATAAAAAGAAAAAAATTTCTTTCTACATCATTTGTTGCAATAAGGTCGCCGCCGCCTACAAGTGAGCCGTTATAGTTATAGGATACTCTACCGATTACATCGCCCTTTTTTATAGGCGCTTTTACAACTTCGGGCAGGTCATATACAGTTTCCACAACCTCTGAAAGCTCCGGTTCGGACGGAAGGAGTGCAAGAATATCTTCCTGTACAGTAAAGGCAACTCTTTCATCATTCTTTGCCTCATATACCTTTGAATCGGAAACCACGTCACCTGCTTTTACAATTGTACGGTATTTGTAGTTTTTAAATCCAAAATCAATAAGACTTTTTGAGTTTGTATAACAAATCTCCTGATTTTTGCATTTCATTACGATACACAAAAGCTCTGTACCGTCCTTTTCTGCACTTGATACAAGGCAGTATCCGGCATCACTTGTGTGACCTGTTTTTATACCTGTAACGGCTGAATAATAGTATTTTGGCGAACGTGCTGTTCCAATGAAGAGATTGGTGCTTGGCAGCACACGTTCTGTTGTATATTTATTTGTTGGTGGGATTGAATATGTCTTTTGCTTTACTATTTCCCTGAACTTCTCGTTTTGCATAGCATATCTTGATATAATTGCAAGGTCGGAAGCTGTTGTGTAGTGGTTTTCGTCATGTATGCCATAAGTATTTGTAAAGTTTGTATTTGTTGTTCCAAGCTCCTGTGCTTTTCTGTTCATAAGCTCAACAAAATGACTGCTTGTGCCTGAAATATGGGTGGCAATAACATTTGCCGCGTCATTTGCAGAATAGACCATCATTCCGTTTATAAGCTGTTCCATTGTAAGCTGCTCACCGATTAAAATACCCATATGGGAATCTTCGTTTGTGATGGGAGCAAGAGCCGCAACATCCGCAGTTACCACATCTTCAAGGTTTCCAAGCTCAAGCGCCATTATGCCTGTAAGAATTTTTGTGGTGGAAGCGGGATATAGCCGTTCGTCAGGGTTTTTGGAGTAGATAACACGTCCTGTTTTCATATCCATGAGAATTGCTGACTGCGCCTCTATCTCCGGCGCGTCAAAGCTTTCCTCTTCTACGTACACATCTGCGTAAACAGTTATATTTGAAAGCAGCATAGCAAGGCTAAGCAGCAAAAAACTTAACTTTTTCATTTTGTATAAATCCTTCCTTATATCCATCATAAGTTATATTATACAACAGATTATATGATTTTTCAACATATTTTTTAAAAGTTTATCCTGTAATTACAACCGTCTTTGTCTCGTGGGTCCAGTCAACTGTGCAGCCAAGGCTTTGAGCAACGGCGCGGGCGGGTACCATTGTCCTGTCACTTATTATCATGGCAGGTACATCAATAACCGTTTTTTCTCCGTTAACAGATATTTCATTCTGACCTATTGTGAGAATTACCTGTCTGCCACGTCCGTTTGCTGTAACGGTTTTTGTATTACCGTCCCAGCTGACTTCTACGTTTAAAGCCTCAAAAATTGCCCTGAGCGGCACCATTGTTCTATCCTGAACTATTTGTGGCTCTGCACCCTTATCAAAGGTAAGAGCTGTCCCATTTACAAGAATTTGAATACTTGCTTCCGGCACGCTTCCAAAGCTTATGGAATTTCCTGATTTATAAAAAGTATATGTTTTTGACATACCCTCTGCGGAAATTTCTACTGTGTGCGCTCCGTCAGCAAGAGTATTTATTGCAAGTCCGCAAGTATAAGGAGATGCAGACGTTGCATGATACCATACCCCATCTATTTTGTAATTAACGGTAAGTGTTTCCTTGCCCGGAACGTGAGCCAGAGTATAAAGATTTACAATTCCGTTCTTGGCATTTAATATACTTCCCTTATCTGCTCTTTCAAACACAAAGTCAGATGTGCTTTCCCCTTGCCTGATATATGCACCGAAAAGTGACGCCTCACTTAAAATATTCATTGCATACTTCTTATCCGTTGCACCGGCAGTATGGGAGTCGCTCACATAAAACCTTTCCTTTTCATTCATGCGGCAAGTGTTAAAGTAGTTAATAAGCTTTACCTATGGGTATTTCATTATTGTATTATAGTACATGTTACGAAGTCTTGGTGTTGCCCAGGCTTCAAGATTTTCTCCGTATACGTTTTCTGTTGCAACGCCGCCCTCACTAATCATAATAGGCTTATTTATATTGTTATCTTTCATGAACTTGACAATTGGCTTAAGTGCGTTTGTTGTCCATGCATAATCACCTGTCATAAAGTATCTTGCTTCTTTGTCAAGGGTGTCCTGTCTTCCCTGAAAATACTTTTTCATATACGAGCTTACACCAATCCAGTCAACATACTCATCACCCGGGTAAAAATACTCAAAAGGTCTGTCAAGAGCGCCCATATCGTTTGGTGCCCATACAACGGCAAACTGTGGATAACGGTGTATCATGTCAGCAACACGCCTGAACACATCTACATATTTTGTAGGATCGTCACCAAGGGATGATACATTCATTTCGTTTGCAAAACGTATAAACATGGGTTTGTTGAACTTTGAAAGTGTATCAAGAGCTGTTCCCATTGCGTTATAATCCACGTTATCAAGGGAATTTACCGTGTAGCCAATTGTTACAACGGCGTTTGAGTTTCTTATAATTGCATTTGCCGGATAATAGATATCTGACTGTCTTGAATCCATATCAAAATATGTAAGATATGCACTAGCGTTACCGAGAAAATCAGAATTTTCTGTAATCATTCCAAAATACACGCCGGCTGTGGGTTCAAGCTTTGCGCCTGTATAGTAAGCAGAGTCTGTACTACCTTCCACGTAAAGCTCAAAGTCCGTTTCACTTACCATTTGGGTTTTCTCAGCAAGCAATGCACCCCAGTCAGGCTCGGGAAAGGTAAATGCTGATGCAGCTGTTCCAAACAAACCGATTGCCAATAATAACGCTGTAAGCTTTTTCATAGTTTGTGTCTCCTTTTATTTTACAAGTTTTCCAATCTTTTTTGCACACTCTCCGCATATGTTTTTTCCGTCATAGGTTACCATATTCTCTGATGACCCGCAGAAAAAACAAAACGGATTATATTTCCTTAAAATTATGCAATCTCCCTCAACAAATATTTCAATCGGGTCACCGTCTTTAATGTCCAGACTTTCTCTTATGCCCTTTGGAATAACGTAGCGACCGTTTTCTGCTATTCTTCTTATATCTCCCGTGGCTCTCATTACGGCTTCCTCCCTTAGTATTTTATTTTTAATATAATAACATTTTACACATAAAAAGTCAACAATCAGAACTTAAATACAATGCCTACCACAGCACTTATAAGCACATATATTACAGGGTGGAGCTTGAACTTTTTCATTGCGAAAAACAAAATTACAAATAATATAGTTTCTTTTAGTCTGAAAAGGTCTAAAATCCCCCTTGTGTCAAGGAACAGACCTATGTTTATAAGGGATACCTTTGCGACCTCAAATGCTGCTGCTGCAATAAGTCCAACGGATGCGGGCCGAAGTCCGTAAAAGACATCCTTTACGATTTTGTTTTCCTTAAAACGATTTAGCACTCCTGATATTATAATACATATAATAATGCTTGGCACAACAAGTCCAAAACTTGCAATTATTGCACCTAAAACAGCACTTCCCTCTGCTCCGCCTGTAAGATAGCCTACGTAGGTAGACATATTAACGCCTATAGGTCCCGGTGTTGACTCGGAAATTGCAATCATATTTGCAAGGTCTGTTTGGGTAAACCAAGCTGTTTTGTCCGCCAGACTACTAAGAAATGGAATAGTAGCAGCACCGCCGCCAACAGCAAAAAGGCCTATCTTAAAAAATTCAAAAAATAACTTCAGATATATCATTATTTTTGTGCACCTCCCTTTCCTTTAGAGATGGCACCAATAACTCCGCAGCTTATTACAAGCCATACAGGTGATAATCCCGTAACAGTTGCAATAACAAAAACAGCTATGCAAAGAAGTAATGTAAGCTTATCTACAACTCCCTTTTTACCAAAGCTTATTACTGCGTTTATGATAAGTACACATACACATACACGAATTGCTCCAAATGCATGGTTTAT
>CAZWCO010000004.1:12787-21305 GCA_964632665.1 uncultured Lachnospiraceae bacterium
GCTTCAATTTCCGTAAAATTAGTAAGAAATGCAGCAATTAAACTGATTATTATAATACTTGGTGTTATAAAGCCAAGAGTTGCGACAACTCCACCGGCAATTCCCTTTTTCTTGTGACCTACAAAGGTTGCAACATTTGCGGCAATAACTCCGGGAGTGCACTGTCCAATTGCAAAGTAGTCTGTTATTTCCTCATCAGTTACATATTTGTGCTTTTCCACAAGCTCCCTTTGAATAATGGGCAAAAGGGCGTATCCACCTCCAAAGCACACAGCTCCCATTTTAAAAAATATATAAAACAAGTTCCATAAAGTTTTCAAGTTTTTCTCTCCCCTTAATTTTTACCAAAATACTGATACACGTTACACTTTATCATTCCGTTATAAACCTTACGTCTTTTATCTGCCTTTTTGCCGTACAGGCTTTCAAATTCCTCGTGAGAGGTCAGAATATAGTATGACCAGCTCTTGTTTTTTGAAAATGCTTTGCCTATTTTTCTGTAAAGCTCTTCACATTCTTTTTTCTCTCCTATACGTTCTCCGTAGGGCGGATTGCAAATAACTGCGCCAAGCGTTTGGGGAGTTTCAAAGTCAGCTGCGTCCTTAAGGGCAAATTCTATACAGTCGTCAACTCCTGCACGCTTTGCGTTATTCCTTGCGATTTCAAGGCATCTTGGGTCTATATCGCTTCCGTAAAGCCTGAGCGGCAAATCCCTCTCATGTGCCCTTGCCTTTTCTCTTTCCTCTTCCCACACTTCCTTTGGAATATACGGGAACTCTTCACCGGCAAAAGAACGATTAACCCCCGGTGCAATATTACGCTTAAACATTGCAGCTTCAATCAGTATTGTACCCGAGCCGCAAAATGGGTCTACGAGAGGTGTTTCATACTTCCAGAAGCTCAGCAGAACCATTGCCGCCGCAATCGTCTCACGAAGGGGTGCAAGATTTGATTCCGTCCTGTATCCACGCTTATATAGCGGCACGCCGGAGGTGTCTATCATAAGAGTTACTATATCCCTGCGTAGTGAGAACCTGATTTTGAACATGGCGTCAGTTTCAGGTAAAACATCCATACCATAAGCCTTGCCAAGTGATGTGGCAATTGCCTTTTTTATTATTTTCTGGCAATCGGGGACACTTGCCAGGGTGGACTTAAGGCTATGTCCCACAACAGGGAACATACAGCCAAGCGGCAGAAAATCGCTCCAGGGAAGCTTTTTGGTGTTTTCAAAAAGCTCCTCAAAGGTTTCTGCCTTAAACTCTCCCACCTTTATAAGCACTCTCTCGCCTGTTCGCAGGTTTATGTTTGCCGCCGCAATTGCGTGAGCGTCACCTGAAAACATTACTCTGCCATCCTCTGTATGCGGCTCATACCCGAGCCTTTTAATCTCTCTTGCACAAAAGGCTTCAAGACCAAGGAGAGTTGGAACAACTATGTCAAAATTCATTTTTTCCTCCGTTTATCTTTACGTGGTTTATCTTCAAACTTCTTTAAAAGACTTCTGCTTACATCATCTGACAAAACAAAATCTATTTTTCTTGAAACAACGTCACTTTTTGCGACTAGGACAGATACCCTGTCACCAACTGTATATTGCCTGCCTGTTCTCTCGCCTGTAAGTGTTTGTGCCTCTTCTGAATATACAAAATAGTCCTCCGTCATATTTTCAAGACGGACCAGGCCCTCAATTCCAAGGTCAAGCTCTACAAACATACCAAAGCCTGTGACACCTGAAACAACTCCCTCAAAGTCCATTCCAATGTAGTTTGAAATGTATGCAGCTTTCATAAGGTCATCTGCCGAACGCTCTGCAAGCTCTGCGGCAATCTCTCGCTCGGAGGAGTTTTTTGCCGCCCTTGCAGTAGCCGAAACTACGCCGCCGTTTCCGTCTATAAGGTTTTTAAGACTTCTGTGGGCAACAAGGTCCGGATAGCGTCTTATGGGAGAAGTAAAATGGCAATAGTATTTTGCCGCAAGCCCGAAATGGCCCAGGTTTTCTGCTCTGTAATCTGCTTTCATAAGAGAGCGGAGCATGGTTTTTGAAACTACTCTCTCAATTGCACTTCCACGCACCTTGTCAATTATCTGTTCAAAGGCTTTGGGCTTTACAGGATTATTTTCGTCAATCTTACCTTTTATGGAAAGACCAAAGGGCTTTAGAAATGTCATAAACGCAGCAAGCTTTTCGTCTGACGGGGCTTCGTGACATCTGTATATAAATGGGATTTCTGCCCAGAATGCGAACTCTGCAACTGTTTCGTTTGCCGCCAGCATAAACTCCTCTATCATCCTGTTTGAAACTCCACGCAGGACTGGTCTTACCTCCACAGGAAATCCCTCTGCGTCAGTTACAATTTCACTTTCCGGGAAGTCAAAGTCAACAGCGCCCCTGTCAAACCTCTTTTTACGAAGTATTGCCGCCAGGGCTTCCATTTCTTTTAAATCCTGTAAAATGTGGCTGTATCTTTCTTCAAGGTCTTTGTCACCCTCGGAAAGCAGCTTGTTTATATCTGTGTAGGTAAGACGCTCCTTTGAGCGAATTATACTTTTTACTATTCTGTTTACTGTTACATTTCCCTTTAGGTCTATGTCCATAAAGACGGAAAGGGTAAGTCTATCTACATTTGGATTAAGAGAGCATACACCGTTTGAAAGCTTTTCAGGAAGCATTGGGATAACGCGGTCAGGGAGATACACGCTTGTACCTCTTTGAAAGGCTTCCATGTCAAGTGGTGAGTTTTCAGTTACATATTCGCTTACATCCGCAATATGAACGCCAAGTGTATAGCCATTATTATTTTTCTTTATGCTTACAGCGTCATCAAAGTCACGGGCAAGCTCGCCGTCAATTGTGAAGATTACCTCTTCTCTTAAATCCTCTCTGTCATCTCCCGTGTAATTAATCTCTGTATCTATCTTTTCTGCCTGCTTCAAAGTAGGCTCGTCAAACTCTGTTTTTATTTTGTTTTCTATTAAAATTGCGTCTATAAGACCTGAAAGGTCGTCTGCAGCTCCAAGTACTGCGGAAACTCTGCCGTAGAGCTTACCGTCCGCCGCTACTTTATAAATTTCAACTGCGACTCTCTCCCCCGGCTTTGCGCCCATGGCGTCTGCCTCGGAGATACCAATGTCCGAGAAAAATCGCTTGTCATCAGGTTGCATCCTGAGAAATTTACCTCGTTTTGTAATTATTACCCCAACGATTGTACTTTTATTGCGTTCAAGAACCTTTATAACGGAGCCTTCCGGTCTGCCGTTATAGGCACCTGTAATTTTCACACGCACCTTATCTCCATGGATTGCGTTTCCCATATCACGAAGAGGAATATATACATCTTCCGCGTCCTCACGGATAAGAAAGCCGAATTTCCCGGATATGTTACAGTTTAGCACACCTACACAATTGTTTTGGTTTTGATTCTCGGGCACAATTCTGCCTCTTTTGGAGATTGTGATTTTACCCTCGGACTCCAGGTCATTTATTATTTTGGTAAATTCTTCGGTATCTTCTTCGGGCACATCAAGCACAACCTTAAGCTCACGAAGTTTAAGAGGCACGTAGCCGGAAGAATTAAAAAAGCTAAGTAGTCTTTCTTTTCTATCCATTTAATATCCTTTCATTAAGACATATAGAGCCAGAAGCTGAAAAAACCAAGGACAAAGCTGTATAAAAGGAGCTGAATAACAGCCATTGTGCCCACTCCTATGGTAAATTTGGGCTTAAGGGTTTTGTGACGGCAGATTTTCATGCCAAGATATCCGCCAATTGCGCCGCCAAAAAAGCAGCGGCCCAAAAGCTTCCTTTCGCTTGTCCTCATTATTTTTTCGTTCTTCTCTTTGTTATTTGCCTTTTTTGCTTTTAGCTTGTCCTTCCTGAACAAATTAAATGCAGATATGTTCATGGTAAGTATGAAAGCAATTACAAGTATGAGAAACGTGCCGCTTATAAAGCTCTCTCTAAGCATTACAGAGGATGATGGCAGCATTGGAATATTAAGGGAGTCAAAAAACTCACCTATTTTTGTAAACAGGTAAGTGAAAATCATGTAAAGTCCCCAAAGGGATGATACAAGTAATTCACCTAAAAATGCGCCGATATCCGAAAGCATTTCCATTAGCTTCTTCCTCTTTTCTTTTAGTTTAGCTCTACGACTGTAACTCCCGTTTCACCCTCTCCGTAGCGTCCGTTACGTACGGATTTTACATGCTTGTGACGCTTTAAGAAGCTTTGTATTGCTGCTCTTAAAGCTCCCGTGCCCTTACCATGAATGATTGTAACAGGAGATATGGACGCAAGATAACAATCGTCAATAAACTTACTTACATTGTCAACTGCCTCTTCCGTCATTTGTCCACGGACGTCAATTTCAGGCGATACATTCTTTGTTTTTGAAGCATATGCCCTTGACGCCTTTACATACTTTTCTGTAAGCTTTTTAGTCTCGCTGTCTTCCACTTTTTTGAGATTTGTAACATGGACATCAAGCTTCATAATTCCTGCCTGCACCTTGACCATACCCTTTTTGTCAGGGGCGTTTATTACAACCGCCTCCTGATTTAAGTCAAGGAGCTTTACAGTTGTTCCGGGAATGAGATTTTTTGGCGGCTCTGCAAAGGTCTTTTTGGGTTTTGCGGCAGATGCAAGCTTACGATCAATTGTTTCTTCTTTTTCCTTAAGGGTTTCTCTTGCTTTTTTTACCTTTGAGGAAACATCCTCTGCTCCGGCCGTTACACGCATTTTTTCAAGGTCACGTATAATACGGTTTGCTTCTTCCTTTGCGTCCATAACAATTATTTTTGCTTCTCTTGCCGCCTCATCCATTATACGCTGCTTATTGCTTTTAAGCTTAATTCTGTCAGCTTCAATTTCACGGCGAAGCTCTTTTATTTCTTTTTTGAGCCTTGCCGCCTCTTCACGCTCTGCCGCGGCTTTTATTCTGTCTGTTTCAAGGTCAGACAAAACATCTTCAAATTTTATACTCTCATCACTTAAAAGCTCGTTTGCACGTTCTATTACTCTTTCATCAAGTCCAAGCCTTTTTGAAATTGCAAAAGCGTTTGATTTTCCGGGCACGCCAATCAGAAGCTTGTAGGTAGGTCTTAAGGACTCCACGTCAAACTCACATGACGCATTTTCTACACCCTCTGTTGAAAGAGCATACAGCTTAAGCTCGCTGTAATGGGTTGTGGCAAGGGTTTTAACTCCTCTTGCCCTTAAAAATTCAAGGACTGCCACAGCAAGCGCCGCACCCTCTGTGGGGTCTGTTCCGGCACCCAGCTCGTCAAACAGGGCAAGGCTTCCGGGTCCACAGCTTTCTATTATTTCAACTATGTTTACCATGTGGGATGAAAAGGTTGAAAGGCTTTGTTCTATGCTTTGCTCATCGCCTATATCTGCAAAAATCTCACTGAATACAGCCATTTCACTGCTGTCCGATGCGGGAATATGAAGTCCTGCAGCGGTCATAAGAGAGAATAGTCCCACTGTTTTTAAGGTGACGGTTTTGCCGCCTGTGTTGGGGCCTGTTACAACAAGGGTGTCAAAGTCCTTTCCAAGCTTTATGTCGTTTGCAACAACAGCGTCCTTGTCTATAAATGGATGACGTGCTTTTTTAATATCTACTATGCCTTTATCGTTAAGCCTTGGCTCATTTCCGTTCATGTCAAGGGAAAGCCTTGCCTTACAAAACCAAAAGTCAAGGTCGCAAATTATACGGTAATTTACAAACAGACTATGACTGCACTCTGTAACAAGGGCTGTCAGGTCATAAAGGATTTTTTCTATTTCTCCCTCTTCCTTGCCTTTAAGGTCACGGATTTCGTTGTTTGACTGAACAACACTCATAGGCTCTATAAAAAGAGTTGCACCGCTGGAAGAGGTGTCGTGTACAATGCCGGGCACTTCGCTTTTGTATTCACTTCTTACAGGGATTACAAACCTGTCATTTCTAACGCTTACGATTGGGTCCTGTAAATATTTTTTGTAAGTGGAAGAGCGTATCATGGAGTTTAAATTTTCACGAATTTTTGCATTTAGTGCATTTATTCTACGTCTTATTGCAGATAATTCAGGAGATGCATTATCTGAAATTTCTCCACTCTCCAGAATACAGCTGTTTATTCTGTCCTCTACATTTTTACCTGTCAGAAGCTCCCCGCAGGCACCCTTTAAAACCTCTCCGTCAGTAAAGTCGGACAGGTAGGATTTCATGCGTCTTGAAACGTATAAAAGCCTTGACACCTTTAAAAGCTCTCCAGGATTAAGACATCCGCCCATTTCTGCACGCTTTACATAAACAGATGGGTTGTCCACATCAAGATTTACAGGCGCCGAGCCAAATTTAAGGCAGCAGGAAACAGCCTCGGAGGTCTCCTTTTGCATAAGAGAAACCGCGGCCAAATCCTTCCCCGGAGTGAGGTCAAGTATTCTTTTTTTAACTGCTTCATTATCTGTGTACTTTGAAAGCCTTTGAAGAAGCATGTCAAATTCAAGAGCCTTTACAGTTTTTTTGTTCATATTATATTTCTTCAGCCTCCGCCGCTCTCATAATTTCAAGCATATCCCAGACAGCAAGTCTTCCGTCCTCGTTTGTGTTTGTAAATGGAACAAGTATATCGTCCTCTGTAAGACCGAGAGTGTTATATATAAGCTCAAGGTTTGGCTCAATATCACGCTTTCTTAGCTTGTCCATTTTGGTTGCAATTACTATTACCCTTTCATGATAATAGCGTATCCAGTCGCACATAGTAATATCGTCCTGTGTCGGCTTATGTCTTGAGTCTACAAGAAGTATTGTTTGCACAAGCTGCTCTCTGCCTGCAAGATAGTCCTCCATCATTTTGCCCCATTTTTTGACATCTTCCTTTGAACGCTTTGCGTAGCCGTAGCCGGGAAGGTCTACAAGGTGGACTGTATCGTCTACATTATAAAAATTTATTGTTATTGTTTTTCCGGGAGTGCCGCTCACTCTGGCTAAAGACTTTCTGTTCAGGAGCTTATTTATAAGAGAAGACTTTCCAACATTTGAACGTCCTGCAAAAGCAAACTCCGGCATATCTGTTTTGGGGTATTGCTTTGGACTTACTGCTGATATTGTAAGACTTACATTGTTTATATTCATTTTGTGTTCCTTCCTTTATCCATACTATTCCAAGATAGATTATAACATTAAAAGTGATTTTTTTCAATAGTAATTTAACATTTTAGTGTCTTTATTTTCTTGACTTTTGCATATATTTAGTATAGAATTAACCTTAGTAAATATATGGAGGATTTTATGACAAATTTTATTATAAAGCGGTTTGTCCGTGACTATGAAAACACAAAAAGCCCCTCTGTGCGTGCGTCTTACGGGAAGCTGGCAGGAATTGTGGGGATTGTGTGTAACCTTTTACTTTTCATTGCAAAAATTGTAATTGGTACAATAAGTGCTTCCGTTTCAATTACAGCGGACGCAGTAAACAACCTGTCTGACGCATCGTCAAGCATTATTAGTCTTATAGGCTTTAAGCTGTCCGACAAGCCGGCAGATGCGGAGCACCCTTACGGCCACGGAAGATACGAGTACATTGCGGCACTTACAATATCGGCATTTATTATTCTTATCGGGTTTGAGCTTTTTAAGTCAAGTACCCAAAAAATTTTAAATCCTGAAGGTGTAAGCTTTGGCATTTCTGCTCTTATTGTTTTGGTATTATCAATTGCCCTGAAGCTATGGATGACAGTCTTTAACGTAAAGACGGGTAAAAAAATAAACTCAAACACCCTTATTGCAACAGGTGCAGATTGCAGGAACGATTGTTTAACAACCTTTGCAATACTTATAGCGTCAGTAGTTTCACATTTTACAAAATTAGAGCTTGACGGCTTTGTGGGCATGGTTGTTGCAATATACATACTAATCAGCGGAGTTAAGCTTATCCGTGAAACTCTTGACCCACTCCTTGGTTCTCCCCCATCGCCTGAGTATGTAAAGCATATATCGGACAAAATTCTTTCATATGACGGAGTAATTGGTATGCACGACCTGATGGTACACGACTACGGCCCGTGCAGAAAGTTCGCAAGCGTACACGTGGAAATGGCGGCGGAGGCAGACGCTATTGAAAGCCATGACATAATTGACAATATTGAACAGGACTTTTTAAAGGACGAAAGGCTTAATCTTATTATTCACTACGACCCCATACTTACAAAGGACCCTATAACAAATGACATAAGAAAGCAAGTGGAGATAAAGGTTAAGGAGATAAACGAAAGCCTGTCTATTCACGATTTAAGAGTCGTGCCGGGAAACACACATACAAATCTTGTATTTGACTGCGTATGTCCTCATGAAGTTGATATTCCAAAGGCAGAGCTGAAAATTATGATTTCACAAAAAGTAAAGGAGATTGACTGTACATATAACTGCGTTATTACAATTGATGATAGCTTTGCACCAATAACCGAATAAAAAAGGGGATGTAAAAAAGTCCAGATCGTTAAGTGGCAGTATCACTTAACAATTTAATA
>CAZWCO010000005.1:0-20561 GCA_964632665.1 uncultured Lachnospiraceae bacterium
CTTATAAATACACAGTTAAAGCCATTGAACGGTCTGTGCATTTTTAAACATCCCCTTTCTCTATTACTAATTTATTTGGCAAACACACTATGGGATATATTCCTCTTTCGCTTTGCTCCATACAAAGCTTATCGGGGCAATTTGCCTCAGTAACCTTTGCTCCCTCGTCTGTAATTATAATTTTGTTATATCCTATTTTACGGCTATTTATTTCTACCGGCTCTTTAATGTGGGAAAGCTCTGCTTCATAAATCACTTCCCCGTCCGATTTTACAGTTATTTTATTACCTGTACGTGAAAATGCGAAAACACATATACACAAAATTACAATTACGGAACACAAAATTAAAATCAGGGTTTTATTTCTCATTTATCTTCTTTTAAAATGCCCTTTAAGGACGCTGCAAGTCCTGCTATTCCCTGTATATCTGACGGGATAATTATTTTTGTTGCCTTACCGTCTGCCGCTTTTTCAAAGCTTTCAAGGGATTTAATTGTAAGGTATCCCTCGCCGGGACTTGCCTGATTGATTTCTTTAATGCCGTCTGCAACAGCTTTCTGCACGGTAATAATTGCTTCTGCCTGACCCTCTGCCTCTTTGATTGCCGCCTGCTTTTTAGCCTCTGCACGAAGAATTGCAGATTCCTTTTCTCCCTCTGCAATAAGGATTGCGGACTTTTTCTCACCCTCTGCCTTTAGTATAAGCTCACGGCGTTCACGCTCTGCTTTCATCTGCTTTTCCATGGCTGACTGTATTTCTCTTGGTGGAACAATGTTTTTAAGCTCTACTCTGTTAATTTTAATACCCCACGGGTCTGTTGCCTCGTCAAGAACAGCGCGCATTTTTGTATTGATTACATCTCTTGATGTAAGGGATTCGTCAAGCTCCATTTCACCTATAATATTACGGAGAGTTGTGGCAGTAAGATTTTCTATTGCCATCATTGGTCTTTCGACTCCGTATGCATATAGCTTTGGATCGGTTATCTGGTAATAGATAACTGTGTCTATCTGCATTGTTACATTATCCTTTGTAATAACAGGCTGTGGCTCAAAATCCACAACGTGCTCCTTTAAGTTGACCTTTTTTGAAATGCGGTCAATAAAAGGAACCTTTACATGTACACCAACGCCCCATGTTGCATAATAGCCTCCAAGCCTTTCTATAATATAAGCATGCGCCTGGGGTACAATTTTAATATTTGAAATGATTAAAACCAAAATAATAATTGCAAGTAAAAACAAAATTCCCATAATTAATCACTCATCCTTTCTTTTACAATAAGCTTCACTCCTGAAACCTCTAACACTTCCACCTGTTTACCTTGTTCTATACTTTCTCCGTTTTTGCTCCTTGCTGTCCATTCCATACCGTCAAGCTTTACCTTACCTTGCTCTGACAGGTTATTGATTTCCTCTGTAACAAGAGCGATTTTGCCGGGAATTACATCCACATTTGTTTTTACCGTTCTGTTTGCCGTGATTTTTTTTACAAACGGACGCGTCAAAATTAAAAGCACAGCTGCAACAATAAAGAAAACACTTATTTGCACATTCATTCCGGCACCAAGTGTCCACGACACAAGCGCTCCAAGTGCGCCACCTGCAAACCATATACAGATAAACTGATATGTGGCAGCTTCAAGGAGAAGAAACACAACAATACCTATTACCCAGACTATTCCCTGCATAACCTATCACCGCCTAAAACTTATTTCTCCTGATTATTCTCTACTATTATTATAACTCTATACAAATTTATTGTCAATAAAAATTACTTGTATTTTACATCTGTACCAATAAATGCAGCTGTTTTAAAATCATTTGGATTGTGACGTATAATATAGTCTATGTAAGAATCAATCATTTTTGCCGTTAAAATATATCCGCTTGGAGTCATATGCTGGTACATAAAATATCTTTCCTCAAACTCCCCTTCATATAAAGGCCCATACTTATATAAATCAATTACATACGAATTATCAAAATACTCTGCGAGAGAATACATTGCTTCCCTCATACCTTGCTCTGTTTCACGTTTTTCCGGTGAATTGGTATTTGGAAAAGTCACAAAGAAAAACTTTGCATCAGGGCTTATTTCCTTATACCTTTTTACAATAGCGCCATAATAATGGATAAAGGTTGTCTTGTTTTTATCGTCTATATCCTCCACTTTGCCAATTTCCATTTTGTACCCATAAAGGTCGTTTTGTCCTAATGCTATAACATATGCCTGACAAGCCTTTTCCTTATCCCAAAAACCTCTTTCCTCGGCAAAGCTTTCTATATATGCCTTAGCTGTCATTCCCCCTTTTGAAAAATTATATGCTTTGAGTCCGTTATTTCTTGCAATATGCTGCCCCCAGGAATATTCAAACATATCATGATAGCCGGGTTTTCCTGTCTCGTCACGTGTTTCAAACTCACCTGACGAAAGACTATCTCCTACAAATGCCATTGTTCTGAATATAGACGTGTTACTATACCCCTCTACAAGTCTGTCCAGCGGCTTTTCATTTTTATCAAACAGTTCTCTTTCCCAATCCATATAAATTTTATCCTTTCCTTTTACTGTCCCTCAATATTTGTTTTGCTTTGCCTACTGATTTTCTTTCCACAAGCTCTGTTGAAACGTTGATTTTTCTGATTGCCAGCTCGTCTCCGTTTTCTATTCTGTTAAAAAGTACATCAACCACTATTTCACACAAATCCTCCAGGTACGAGGTTGTAGAAGTCAGCGGCACATTCAGATAAGCCGTTTGGCTTTCATCATCCATACCTATTAAAGATATATCATCAGGTATACTTAGCCCATGCTCATATATGCTTTTCATGGCACCAATTGCTATACTGTCGTATGCTGCAATTACAGCTGTCGGGCGTTTTTCTTTAGCAAGCAACGTGTTCATTGCGTCATAGCCTGCCTCTTCAAAGCGCTCTGCACTTTCTACAACATAATCGTAGTTCACTCTTAGTCTGCTTTCTTCCATTGCCTCTACAAAGTGTTTAAATCTTAGTTTCGTCAGTTTCTCACCGATAAACCCTATATCTCTATGACCATTTTCAAGAAGACTTTTTACAGCGTTCTTTATAGCGGATTTCATAGAAAGAACAATTGAGTCAAAATTATCACTTTTGCCGATTACTACAATGGGAGTATGATAATTACTGCTTGTGTTTTCAGAACCTACAATAATTAATCCGTCAACTTTTGCACTTTCTGTGAAATATGATACCAAATCCCCTTTAGAGTCTTCGTCAAAGTTATGGCATCCAACTATCATTACACTGTCGCGTTTTTCAATTTCTTTCTTAAGATAGGCAAGCTGTTTCTTCTTCATATAATCAACCTCTGCAAACCCAATATTTTATATTAATATTTTATCAAGAAACAGCACATGAGTCAAGGTATATTAACGAAATTATTTCGTTAAATCAACGTGAAAACTCCCTGACGCATTTAATGCATCAGGGAGTTTCTATTATTTATAAAAATCAAATTCATACATATTAGTCAACAAATTATGATACGCCCAGGTCAAATCCCATCCAAGCATACCTTCAAAGGTTTCTGTGCTCACATAAACTGTACCGTTTTCCATCAGCACCTTATCTATTTTATGAAGCGCACCGTCAGTATCTGCCATGTCTGAATTTACTGTAAGCGTCAGCTTTTTATATCCGGGCAAATATTCGCTTTCCACCGTAACAATACCATTGTCATAACCAATTACAGCTGTATCTCCGTATCCGTTTTCTACTGTGTATCTTAGGGGAATATATATTTTATCTTCTTTAATCAGTACATCATCCGTATAACAATACAGATAAGACGGAGGGCCCTCTTCTTCATATTCATACTCATATTCCGGGGCACTCTCAAACATTTCATTAACATTTATGGAATTTTCCTCTGTAAGTTCAGGGAAAACAGGCTTTGTTGTACCATATCTTATGAAGCTTGACTTACTTGTTATATCAAAATCCAAAAGTCCCTTTGCTTCATACTCCCATTCTTCCTCTGTAAAATATGTATATAGCTTTGAAACGTCTACAGATACGTCTATAGCTGTCTTTTCTTCTGAAACCTTATTGTTTAAATTAAAGGAAT
Source organism: uncultured Lachnospiraceae bacterium (assembly GCA_964632665.1). Lineage (GTDB taxonomy): Bacteria > Bacillota > Clostridia > UBA1381 > UBA1381 > RGIG9115. The sequence continues at coordinate 4,112 of CAZWCO010000005.1, forward strand.
AGGTACATGTTATTCCGTCACTACCAAGAATTTGAATACCCTCCAGGGATGGCACCTCTAAATCAATGGGGAGTCCCACAGTTACTTTAATTGCATCTGCAACATAGGCAATAATTCCGTCAACTATCTTTATAAATCCGTCATTATCTATTTTTACTATGCATCTTCCGCCTGAGAAGGTTATTTTTGAATGTTCCTTTATAAGCTCTGATGAATATTCCTGAACGGAATCGATAAATGACTTTGTAAATACATACTTAAGCAGTTCGATTGTATCATCTATTTCGTCCTTATCCATTTCTTTAAAAACGTCCACTACCATATACTTGTTTGACATAGGATGTGAATATGTCAAAATATACTTAGGCTCTTCCCCAATGTCAAGGTCTATCCACATTCCCATTTGAGATTTTACATCAATGTTAAGATTTTTGTTAAATGTTATTGCCTGCTCGCTTGAACCTGTTATGGCAATTTTTGCTCTTTCATAATCCTCACTGATATCTGCCTGAACATTTATATAAGACTTTTCAGAGAGCATTGTACTAAGGAGCGCTTTAAGGTCAACATAATTGTTAATCTCCTGCGAGAATTCTACCTCCTCCAAAAGCGCAACAATATCATCACTGCTCTTAAATGTTACAGACATTTCCATATCCTGTGTGTAATTGCGATGCACATCTCCAAGAAAATCTGTATTTCTTGCACTTACGCAAGCACCTGTAAACATCATCACCAATCCGATAACTAAAGATATGATTTTTTTCATAATATAACACCCTTTCTTTTTTATTATAAGCATAATTTAAATATGCCTTTTATTACTTCATAGTCCATATCGATGTAACTCTTAACCGTTCTTTGTCTGTCAAAGGTACAAAGAATTGAGAGCCTGTCTATGCAGCTTTCATCAAGGTCAAAATCAGCAAGGCAGGATGGCATGCCAATTGACTTAAAATACTGTGACATTTTTTCTATTCCGCTAAGTGCTGCAGCTTCATCATCTTCCTCTACAGAGTCCCATACCCTGCGTGCAAACTGTGCAAACCGGGGAATATTATACTTGTAAATATATTTTGCCCATGCAGGAAAAATCACAGCCAACCCTGCACCGTGGGCTATCCGGTCATACTCACCGCTCAAAGCGTGCTCAAGCTGATGCACCGGCAGAGCATTTTCACGTCCGCAACCGGTAAGGTCGTTATGAGATATGCTCGACGCCCACATCATATTGGCGCGAGCATCATAATCACAGGGGTTTTCCATAAGGATTCTGCCCGCTGTAATCACTGATTTTAAAACACTTTCTGCAATTCTGTCGGTAAGGTCTGTTGGCTCACAAGGCATAAAATACCGTTCCATTGTATGTGCCATAATATCAACCACACCGCAAGCTGTTTGATATTTTGAAACAGAGTAAGTCAGTTCAGGGTTCATAATAGCAAACCTGCATCTGTTAAATTCGCTGTTAAAGCCCCTTTTCATATTAAGCTCCATGTTGGTTATAACCGCAGATGAGCTCATTTCACTTCCCGCAGCAGCGATAGTCAGAATACATCCAACAGGTAAAGCACTTTCCACTTTCTTTTTACCTGTGGGAAAGTCCCATGGGTCACAATCTGCTACGGCACCTGCGGCTGTATATTTTGAAGAGTCAAGTACACTTCCGCCGCCTACAGCAAGTATCATCTGAACGTTTTCTTCCTTTGCGACTTTTACCGCCTCACGAACAAAGGAAAGCTTGGGATTTGGCTCAACACCGCCCATTTCAACCACATTTATTCCATATTCTTTAAGGGATTCCATAATATCATCATAAAGCCCTGATTTTTTTATGCTTCCCTGTCCGTATTGGAGCATTATATTGCTATATCCGTACTCTTTAATTATCTTTCCTATATCCTTATGCTTATCTTTTCCGAAAAAAACCTTGGTAGGAGCATAGTAGATAAAATCTTTCATGATTTACCACCTCTAATAATATTATACTTGTGGTTTGGACTCGTGTCAAGTTAGGGCTTAAAAAATTATTATTTTTTGGTGTACTTTATGTTATATAAAAGGAAAAGGAGACAACTTCTCTTTTAAGTGTCTCCCTTTGACATTTATCAATTTAATCTTCATCCATTGCCTTAAGCAAATTTTCCAAAACGCTGACACAATCGCCAACTATCTTATAATCTGCTACAGCAAAGATAGGAGCTTTTGGATCGGTATTGATCGCAATAACTGTTTTTGCACCGCCAATTCCGGCAAGGTGCTGAACTGCGCCGGAAATACCACAGCAAATAAGCAAATCAGGAGCTACGCTGTACCCTGTTTGACCAATCTGACTGCTGTAAGGGCAAAAGCCCATATCTACCAAAGGACGTGATGCACCTACCTGTCCCCCAAGCTTATCTGCCAACGCCTGTACAAGCTTCAAATTTTTCTTTTGACCAATACCGCGGCCTGCAGCAACAATTATCTTGCTTTGGCTGATATCTGCACCGCGTGTTATAGCAGTTTCCTTAAGTAGCTTAACCACACTTGCTTGTCCGCTATACTCTATTGTTATAGCATCTCGGTCAGCGACCTCCATAGGTTCAGGAAGTGGTAACACACCCGGACGAACGGTAGCCATTTGCGGACGATTTGTAGCCGTGCGAATGGTAGCCATCATATTACCGCCAAATGCAGGACGGGTTTGCAAAAGCAAGCCGCTTTCTTCTTCTATGCTGAGCTCTGTACAGTCTGCTGTTAAGCCTGTGCCGAGTGCAGCCGCTACTCTTGGTGCAAAAGCACGTCCAAAGGGGGTTGCTCCCACCAAAAGAATATCCGGCTCAAACTGCTTTGCCAAACTAATCAAACTATCCGCATATGGTTTCTCAAGCTTCTCATCTAAAGCCGAGCCAATGCTGCATATTACTTCATCTGCGCCGCTGGCAAACAAAAGTTTTACACTTTCATTAGAAATTTGTCCAAGCACAACAGCGTAAAGAGGGCGGTTGCTTTCTTCTGCCAATGTTTTAGCTCTACCGAGTAGCTGCAAACCTACCGGTAAGAGTTGTTTTGCCTGAACTTCACAAAAAACCCAAAGGGCGCCTTTTTTAATCTGCTCCATGGAGTACCCCCTTAATAATCTGAACAAGCTGCTGGGCTTGTTGTGCTTCGTTACCATCAATGTTCTTAGCCTCGCCACGTACAGGCGGTGTAAATGTACGAACCACCTGTGTAGGAGAACCTTTTAGTCCACAGCGTGTAATATCTGCATGTAAATCTTCTGCTGTAAATGTTGGAATATCAGCAGCACGTCCTCTTAGCATACCGGGAATTGTAGGTAGTTGCGGGAGGTTTTGGCCTTTTGCTACCGTAATCAATGCAGGCAAAGGCAAATAAAGCTCTTGCTCCACATCATCCCATACACGGCGTACCACTAAGTGATCCTCTGCCATTTCCAAAATTTCACTTACATCAGAAACGTGTGGAATACCAAGATGCTGAGCAAGCTCAGGACCTATCTGGGCAGTATCTCCATCAACTGCCATTTTACCACAAACAATAAGGTCTGCTCCCCCAAGCTTGTTGATACCAAGTGAAATAGCGTATGATGTTGCAAGCGTATCTGCCCCGGCAAAAGCACGGTCAGAAAGAATTGCACCGTCATCTGCACCACGGCTTATAGCATCTCTTAGTACCTTTTGTGCAGCCGGTATACCCATGGTAATAGCTGTAACAGTTCCGCCTACTTCGGCTTTAATATCAAGCGAAGTCTGCAACGCATATAAATCAAAAGGATTGGTTACTGCGTTACGACCGGTACGTACAATCGTCTTGGTAAGAGGATCAATGCTTGCCGTTGCAGCGGCAGGCACTTGTTTCATACAAACAATTATTTTCATTACTTTACCTCCTCTTGCGGCGGGAATAAATTGCCTCGTCCAAGCATCCAACGCGGGTCAAATACGGCTTTCAAAGCTGCCATTTCATTAATATGCTCTGCTCCGTACATAACCTCTAAAAACGGTGCTTTAAGCTTACCTACGCCATGCTCTGCAGATACAGCGCCGCCCATACGGGAAACTTCACCTGCCCACTTAGCAAGCAGCGCTTTACCACGGCTGTATTCGTCCATATCTCTTGGCAAAATATTCACGTGAATATGGTTGTCACCGATATGTCCCCATGCAGCATGCTGCAAGCCTTCTTCTTTTAAAGTAGTATCATAGATTTCAAGAAGCTCTTCAAAGTATTCATCCGGTACAGCTAAATCGCCGCCAACCTTGGTAACCTCAGGATAAGTATGCTTAGTGCGTTCCACCTGCATATTAACACTTTCAGGAACAGCGTGACGGAAGAAATGTAACATATCACGGTCACTGTCACTGCAGGCTACCCATGTATTTTCCGGATTGCCTCCGGCCTCTGCTGAGTATCCGCTGAGTGCCTCTAAAAGCTCGTATGCCTGATCCTCTGTGTCACAGTGAAGCTCTGTATATACAGCACAGCCGTAAGAATCCGGCAAGAAAGGAAGTCCTGCAAAAGCGGTGCTTTCTGCCTTTTGTCTGCGCAAAATATCAAGTGCACAGGGGTCAAAATATTCAATAGCAACGATGCCCTCTTTAATTTGTTTTGCAAGCTTTGTGTATTTAGCTGCATTTGTTTCCTGTGGGAAGAAGCAGGTAACACCCCATGAAAGTGCAGGAACAGGCATTAGTGAGAGCTCTATCTCAGTCAAAACTGCCAGTGTGCCATCACTGCCAATGAGAAGATCTATTGCGTCCATATCTGCACAGCAATAATAACCTGAAGCATTTTTACAGTCAGGCATTTTGTAAGAAGGTAACTTCACAGTAATAGTATCACCTTGCTCAGTATGCAAGGTAAGCTCTAAGCCCTTTGCAAAAATTTCTCCTCTGGTGAGGGATATAGTCTGACCATCTGCCAAAACACCACGTACCCTCTGAATGTGTCTGCGTGTTGCACCATAATGGTAGCTTCGTGCACCTGATGCATTACATGCCACCATACCACCAATAGTTGCTGTGCTCTCTGTAGGGTCAGGAGTAAACATCTGCACAGGAGCCTGGCAGAAGGTTTTATATACTTCCTGGGATGCTTCATCCCAATCGCTTGTATCAAAAGAACGTGCGGCAATTGCCTTGTTAAGTTTTTGTAGGATTACGCCGGGCTGTACAGTGATGTAAAAACAATCATTTTCCGCACGCATACCAAGTACCTTGTCCATTCTGGACATATTCAGCACATGACCTCCAAACGGTACGGCTGCAGAAGCAAGACCTGTACGGCTACCCTGAACGGTAACAGAAGTTCCTGACTCATAAAGCTCTGCCATAATCTGACATACCTGCTTGTGAGTCTCAGGGAAAGAAATACTATCTGCGTAACCGACTTTTTTAGATTCATCACGCAGATATTCTTCATCTGCGCTGACAAGTTTGCGAATAAGCGTTTGATCCATATTTTCACCTCTGGATTCATAATAATATGTATTTTCTTAAAGTCTAGATTTACTCTAACTCGTAATACGAAACAATACTATCACAATTTCACGATTTTGTCAATATTTATAATTGGATTTATGTAGAGTTTTATGGAAGTATTGATTTTTGGTAAATCTATAATTTTAGCCAAGTACCCACCGGCATAACATGTACGGTGGGTGCTTTAAATCAGGCTAATATTTTCATAAGATCCGCAGCATTTCCATTAAATGTGAGAATCATATCTATAATCTTTTCAATTTCATCATCTGACCGGCCTGAAGTTTGTATAAGCTCAAAAGCTTTGGCACAGAAATCATCAGTTGACATAGGAAGCTCAGGCTCGCCAAGGGCATAGTCTGCCTGGAAGGTAAAGGTTTCCTTACTCTTAAGAGTCACGGTTACCTTTGCCATACGTTTTTTTGGAACCTGTGCTGTCATTTCCTCATCTTCCCGGACTGAAACCTTTTTTGCGAGCAGCACAATATCAGGGTCGTTAAGTGACTCTTCTGTAAAAGACGAAACACCGATTTTACCGGTAATGAGTGCCATTGCAATACAAAACGGAGTAGACATTCTTCCGTCAACAACGCTTGGTGCTTCGGTGTGGTCATGGCCCTTAACCCCCTGACCGTACATATCCACATGAATATGTTCAATATCGCTCCAGTTAACATTATTGTCGCCTACAGCTCTGATAGCTGCATATACAGCACCATGGGTATGTCTGCAAGAAGCATAAGGCTTATGGTAGCATCCGCAAATGTTGTAGTTTGCATCATTTTCTAAAGAAAGTACTTCCGGCTTGTATGTTTCACAAGCAGTTTTTAAATAACCAAAAGGTCCTTCCAGAGGATCTAACGGTCCTTGGAAGCCTGCTCTGGCAGCAAATGCCGCTGTAATACCGTCATGTGTTGCACGGCCGATATTGTAAGGCTTCATAGTGGAAACGTCTCTCATCATTTCAAGAATTCCGCCGGAAGCAGAACACGCTGCCGCAAGTGCTGACTTAAGCTGCTCCTTGTTAAAATTGAGCAGTGCAGCCACACCGATAGCTGCGCCAATTGTTCCTACAGTACCGGAAGAATGAAATCCTCTTGCACGATGCGCCGGCTGAACGCAATTTCCCATACGAATGGCAGCCTCATAACCAACTACAATACCGCGCAAAACATCATCCATGCCCAAATTCTCTTTTTCTGCCACAGCCAGCACAGCCGGAATTACAGATGAGCCAAGATGAACAGTAGAGAAACGATGACCGTCATCAAAATCATAAGCATGACCGCTTGTTCCGTTAACAAATGCAGCATTTTGAAGTGACGCCTTGCATCCAAAGCCAACTGCTGTTGCCTCATCGCCGGAAAACATATTAAGATATGCATCAAGATTGTCGTGCAAAAGCTTGGCACCTGCATACATAGCTCCCACTTCGTCAAGGAGGCACCTACGCGCCTCCTCCTTTACCTCAGTCGGAATTGGACCTGAATTTAATGTATAAAGTGTATGTACAAAAGTATCAGATAGGTTCATTCTTATATCTCCTAAATTATCCCTTAATCTTCTGAAGTGCATCATAAATGATAGGCCAGTGTGCCTCAGGACGCTTACCCCAAACAACCATAATGCAATCAACAAGTTCCTTAATACCCTTGTCACTTGTGTCAAGACCTAAGTCTTTCAAAGACATAGGCTGTCCGATAGCTTTCATAAAACGTGCAAAGTTCTTTGTTTCGTACTCACTACGTTCATAAGCATACATAGATGCCTGACAGCCAAGTCCTACGATTTCGCCATGCAACCACTCACTTGTCTCTTCTGTATACTTTGCCTTGCAAGCATAGTAAAGAGCATGAGCAAAGGTAGCACCCTTGCCATTACCGCTTTGTATCAAGGAATGATTGCTATAGTTTACAGCCGCCGCAATAGCAGTTGTAGCAACATTTGCGAAGACGCAGGCATCAAAATCGTCTGTAACCTTGTGTGCAATACAGTCACGATATGCCTGTTCACCACGGTTAAGAATTATTTCGTTAGTTGTGCCTGCCATAACTTTAGATGTGTACATACCTACAGGTGTATTATTTACTGTATATGCCTCATCCATAAATCCCGTTTCGATATACTTTGCAAAAGCATCAGCCATACCTGAAGCAAAGAGTTTTACAGGTGCATCAGCAATAACCTGAGTATCAATAACAACTGCATCAATCTCTGTTGGATGCCAAATTCTGTCGATTGGCTTATGGTCAGGAGTGTACATAACACTCATAGCTGACCAACAGTTGAATGTTGCTACAGAAGTGGGTGCGTTCAAAACAGGAAGACCGCTGCACTTACCTGAAGCCTTAGCCATATCTATAACCTTACCGCCGCCGGCTCCAATTACTAAATCTACCTTTTGCTCTGGGATTAATGTGTTTTGGAGATAGTCTAGTGTTTCATATGTACAGTCAGAAGTCATTGTATAGAAATATGGCTCAACTCCTGCTTCCTTGAGGCTAGCTTCCATTTTAGAGCCTACAGAATCAAGGGCACTTTTACCACCAACTATCAATGCTTTTTTGCTTTTCAGCATTGCGGCTTCCCTACCCACAATTTCAACAGCGCCGGGAGCTTGAACATATCTGCCGCAGCCGAATTTCATAGGTTTAAATTCATTGCTCATTATTTATTCTCCTTACATTAAAGTTCTACACTTGCAATACGTGGCTCAAAACAGCAACCTGGACGTATAGCCACTACGCGAACACCACTTGCACGCTGAGGTCCTACCTTCATAAATGTTGCAAGAACAGTTGTCTTACCGTTAAGACCGAGAGGACCTACATCTGTTTCGTTAACCTTATCCGTAATGTATTGTTCCATAGAATTTTGTTTGCCAAAATCACCATAAACCATTGCTTCCATCATAAGAGCAGTAGCTTCGTATTGAGAACGACCTACACCAATAGCAACAGCGCAAGGTGTACATCCAAGCAATTTAGTAGCATCTTTGGTACGTGTAACAATCTCATCAAGTACAACGTCAATGCTATGCTTGTGGAATATACGATGAGTGATACCACGAATAGCAGGGCCACCGCCAAGCATAAGCACATGAACACGAAGTACATCTTCCTCAACCTCTTTAATAAGGAATGGTGCTGTATCAAGTGCATCAGAATCGGGACTGATGCCACCACTCATATCAATTCTTTCTTTATCGTCACCCATAATAGCCATAGGACGGCCGGGCAGAGTGCGGAGTCCTTCACGAACACCTTCCTGTATAGCAGACATAAGACTGCCTGTTACAGCACGGTTTGGACCTACCTCAATAAATACATGTGGTATACCTGTATCGTCACATAGCGGGCTGCGATTAACCTGTGCAACCTCTGCATTTTCCAAAATTGTTTCAAGATTCCATTTTGCACGAGGAAGCTCCTCGGACGCAATGGCACGGCGATAAGCCTCTTTTTTATCCTCACTGAAGGTAGAGCCTGCTCTTACAAGAGTATCCGCCACCTTTGCAACTACTTCATTGTAATCAAAAGACATACGAATTTCCCTCCTTAAAACATACTCTGACCATGTGCGGCCGCAATAATGCAGGGGAACTCCTCCACCTGCAGTTCATAGAATGCTTCCATACCAAGCTCCGGATGTGCAACGCAGCGCTTAGCTTTAACTTTACTGTTAAGAAGCGCTGTAACAGGAGCAATAACCGCGTAAACGGCGTTGTACTCGTTAAACATTTCTATAGTTTCTTTTTTAAGTGCACCCTTACCTAAATGCATTCTAATGCCGGCTTTTGTAAGCTGTGGCATGGTACCCTCTATCTCAAGCTTGTTACTTGATGTTGGGCCTACTCCTGCAGGGCTTACTGCTGTGTGGAAAATTACACTGCCTTGCAAGCTTATATCATGCTCTTCAAGTGTACCTTCGTCAATCATTTCAACTATTTTTGGCAACACCGCATCACGACCTGCATATATTATGCCGGAGACATTTACAATGTCTCCGACTTTAAGCTCTTTTAGCACTTCATCGGTAAATGGTGCTGTTATTGTCCTAATTTCCATATATGTATCCCTTTCCTTTATAGCTTTGTGGGATTAGTGGTTTAATGAACCCTTTGGTGAGTATGTTGCTTCCGGATAATAAGCATCAATTACACGCTTAACAAGAAGTACCTGCTTAGCACGCTTCTTGGCATCTGCCTCTGTTGAATCCCAGCTGTGTGTTTGTGCAACTGAACCACCTGTCTTTAAGTAGATAGGAGATGCTACACGAATCATTTCAGGAACTTCGTAGTGACGGATAAATCCACCTGATGATGTTGGGTTTTCTGTATGACAGTCGATAGGAATATCAATTGCAGAACGAACAGCTGCCAAATGTTGAAGCTGATAGTCTCTTACAATATTGAATGAGTCAGCGCCGATATCCTGAAGAAGCTTAGCTGAGCAAGGATTTCCATGACCTGAGTGAGCTGACATCTTGAACTTGCAATCCTCCGGAAGAAGACCGGCTTCACGAGCCTTGCCAAGTGCCCACAAACAACCCTCATCGTATATGAGGAAAGTGCGTACGCCCAAACGAGCTGCACGACGTACATCTTCGATAGCTCTTACTACCTGATCCTGACCGCGTAGACGGTAACCCATACGTACGCCTTCAGGGCTCTTAACTGAAGCACTTGTATCAGTAGTAGCACGAGGGCCAACAGCAAGTACCAATTCTACCTGGTACTCTTTAGCTAAATCTACCATGCCTGTGATATCTTCATCTGAAAGAGTCCAGATACCCTTAGTCTGTGTTACACGGTGAATGTAAAAGCCAAGTCTGTCAACCTCTTCGAGCAATGCCTTCATAACGCTTGGGCCCTGAATTCCGGGAACCTCAAAACGATATTGACAACCGTCATCAAAACGCTTCTCTGAGTCGGGAAGCTGGTAGAGATCTCCACCCGGTTGGCCAATAGACTCCAAAAATGCTCTTGTTTCTTCCATTGTGTTCATAATAAATTCCTCCTGTTTTATAAAAATTTAATTTTAAACCTGGTTAGTCCCGCTTAATCTGGCGGATGACATCAATTACTGTTCCGTCACGATATTCTACGATACAGGTAATTTCGTCTGTTGTTTCAATAGGCTTTGGTACGCCTGTGAGTGAGTATGCTGTTTCAAGTAAATCTTCAATAGTAACCGTTTTAATTCCTGCCTTTTGAAGATCTTCTTTTAACATCTTGTAACTTTTGTGTTTTGGATTTAATGCTATGCCCGCTTCGGTAACAACAACTGCTACTGAAGAACCCGGAGTACAGCAGGTAAACACTTTGTTTACTACTGACGGAATTCGGCCACGGACAATGGGAAGTGTTACGATAGAAATATCTGCGCCGTCTGCAACATCGGGACCTCCGCCGATGCCTGACATCATCTCACCGTTTGAACCGGTTAAGATATTGATATTAAAATCTACATCAATTTCAAGTGCGCCTAAGACACCAAAGTTAAGCTTGTCAAGAGCGCAGCTTTTGTTAAACATATTAGCATACATTGAATTGTCAATTTCAATGATATTTGGATAGTCCACAATTGCTCTTGCTGCAACAGCATCAAAAGACTGTGAACACAAAAGAGTACGTACAAGACCTTTTTTATGCATTTCGACTATATTAGCCGTCATTCCGCCAAGAGCGTAACTTGCCTGTATACCTGCTTTCTCTGTGTGTTCTGCCAGATAATCCGTACAAGCAATACTTATGGCACCTGCACCGGTCTGGAAGGAATATCCGTCTTTAAAGAGTCTGCTTGCAGCCATAACATCAGCCGCACGCTGTGCAATCAAAAGATCGCGTGGATTTTTTGTCTTTCGGGCAGCGCCTGCTCCAATTTTTGCAGAATCTCCAATTTGGTCAACCTTTACTACATAATCCACATACATCTGTGAAATTGAAATTGGGACACAAGGGTATGGAACTAAATTATCAGTTATTACCACTACGCTCTCAGCGCAGGTTGCATCAATAAATGAATAGCCCAATGAGCCGCAGGCGTTGGGTCCAACCTGTCCGGTACAGTTTCCAAAGTCATCCGCCGCTGATGCACCGATAAAAGCAACATCGATGGACAGCTCTCCTGTTTCAATAGCGTGAGGACGGGCACCGTGGGGACGAAGTATAACCGGCTCGGCAAGCTCCAAGCCGTCAACTACTGCATCGCCAAGCTCACCACGAATACCACTTGCCTGAATACGATTAATAGTACCATCTTTAACAAAATCTACAATAGAAGGATTTTTTATATTTACAACTGCACTTGGTGCAAATCTAAGACCTTTGATACCAAGCTCCTTAATAGCTGAAAGTACCTGTCCGATTATATAGTCGCCTTCTCTGAAACTGTGGTGGAAAGAAATTGTCATTCCATCCTTAAGTCCCGTTGCCTTTATTGCCGCCTTCAAATCCGGCATAAGCTTTGTTTCTGCCGCAGCACGTTTACTGGGCTTTCTGCGAGAGCATACCGGCTTATCTGCCTCAATAAACTCACTCGGTCCGGCATAAGGCTTTACTATGTAACTACCGATTTTTTCCGGCAGCTCACGTCCTACTGCATTAATCATAGTAACTCCTCCCCTATATTAATTCCGGCAGCTTCTGCCTGTGCTAAAGTTGTTCTGGCGCGCAGCTCCATAGGTTTGTCTATCATACTGCCATCTAAAGTAACAGCACCTTTTTTTTGCTGCTTTCCTTCTTCGACTGCCTGCAGCACACGAAGTGCATACTTAATTTCCTTTGCACTTGGAGTAAAGAAAGAATTAACTACATCAATCTGTCTTGGATGAACACATGTTTTACCGTCAAAACCCAGATTTCGAGTAAGAGCAGTGTCTTCCTTAAGACCCTCTACATCGTTAATATCGGAGAAAACTGCGTCAATAGCTTCAACACCTGCATGGCGACAAGCAGTGAGCAAAGCATTGCGGGCATAAAATATCTCAACACCTGCTTTTGTGCGCTGTGATTTCATGCTGGCAGTAAAATCCTCTGCTCCCAGCGCCAGCGCAACAACACGTGAATCAGCCGTTGCAATATCGTAAGCGTTGATTAAACCAAGATATGACTCAATATTACACCAAACCTCAATTTTGCCAACCTCCATGCCGGCAGCTTTTTCTATTTCTGTTATGCGCTGACAAATACGCACAACTTCCTCTTTATATTCCACCTTAGGAATTCGGATGGCATCCGGATTAGCACGAACAGCTGCCTCTAAATCTTCGTCTATGTACTCAGAATAAATGCCGTTCACACGAATAATAACGTACTTGTTAGCCGGTCTGTGATAGCGAACTGTATTGTATACGAGCAGGCGGGCAGCATCCTTTTCAGATAGCGGAACAGAATCCTCCAGGTCGTAAACCAGGCAATCTTCATTATAAAATGCAGCCTGTATCATATTAACAGGACTTGCACCGCTGACATAAAGAGAGGTTCGCTTTAGCTTAGCAGTTTGCATCACTTGTCCACCCCTTTCCAGTCAAATTTGGTTCCTGTGGCATAGCAACACGCAGCCTGCATTCTGGAGCGAATAACCCATTCCAATGCTCCTCTGTCTACAGCCTCAACAACGGCATCTTTAATGCCAAAGGATTCCAAAACATCAGTTATAGTGGCAACAATAGCATCGCCGAACTGAGCTTTAACTACACTTTGGAGCCCGATGTCCAGCCCACCGCCGGGATTGGGCGCAATGCTAATTTGGATATCGCTGGATTCCAGCGTTCCGGCCATAGCGGCCTGTTTAATTTCCATTTACAACACAACCTTCTGTTAAATTTGTTTGTTTTTCTCTGTCTTTGATATCTAAATATTTGATTATGACTTACATTTCTAATCTATATTATAGCAACAGAAAATATTTGTGAATGGAATTTTTATAACAACATGGAATTTTTATAACAGCATTTTATCAAAAAGCATCAGGACAAAAATTAAATATTCATAACCGCTTCTACACGAGAACCGTACCCTTGTGTACACCCTCATGTATAAATGCCAACATTTTTAACGATTGCGAGATATAAGGTTTAGATGCAACTTGTTTTAGCTGCGTTGCTTAATCAATATAGATTATGTCACTTTTTTATCTTTTAGGAGGTTGATGGGTATGCAAGCAAAATTTGGAATTGAACGAGAACTCTCCGATGAGATTTTTTACAAAGAATGTGAAAATGACAACGGAGATTTCCATTTTCATTCGCAGATTGAAATTTGCATTGTTGATGAAGGTGAAATGAATGTGCTCATAAACGGGAATATGAAAAATCTGAAAAAAGGCGATATGTCTTTTGCATTAAGCTACGATTCCCATTTTTACCAACCTGTAAATTATTCAAAATCCAGTATACTCATTATCCCGCTGCATATGTGCAGCGAAATTATTTCAATTATGGAAAACAAAAAGGTTGTCAATCCTTTTATTTGCAACTCTGCTATAACCGCAGAAATAAAGAAATACTTTAATAAAATAAAAAAAGAAACTGACAATGAAATTACAGTTCGCGGATATATTTATGTTATTTTGGGACTAATTATGGATAATGTTTCTATGGAAGTTATAGATGGCTCTCTTCCACAGGAACTTTTGTCTAAAATTCTTTTTTATATCCACGAAAATTATAAAAACGATGTAACACTGGCCTCTATTTCACTCGAATTTGGATATAATCAAAGCTATATATCAAGACATTTTAAATCCCATTTTAATATAGGAATCAAAGAATATCTGACAATGGTCAGACTAAAAAATGCCATTACGCTTATGCACCAAAAAAAACATAGCATCACTTACTGCGCCCTGGAGAGCGGGTTTAATTCATTGCGCACATTTTTTCGTGCTTTTAACAAGGAATTTCATTGCACGCCAAACGAATATATAAAACAAACCCAAAAAAAGAATCCGACTTTATCTGAATAAGACAATATTAAGTGCAATCGGCACTATAAAGACCGTATAAGCTATATACCAATATTTTTTATGCACTTTACATAAAAATAAATTTAACTAATAAAATCTTTGATTTATTATGCTATCACTTTAATGTTTTACTTGACTAAAGCAGTAAAGCGTGATATAATTATGATGTAAAATCAGGAAAGGTAAAAGGGTTATGGATAATATTAAATTTACCACACTCGAAAATTTAATCTCGGATTTGGGAAAGGTTTACGAAACTCTGGGATATAAGAAATATAAAATGAGCAAGTTTGAAGAATATGACTTCTATCTTGAAAACAAAAGCTTTCTTCAAAGCAAAAATATTATAACATTTACCGATATAAATGGAAAACTCCTTGCTTTGAAGCCTGACGTTACCCTGTCTATTGTTAAAAATTCAGGAAACGATACTCAAAAGCTGTATTACACAGAAAACGTTTACCGTGCAAAGATGGGTCAGTACAAAGAAATTATGCAGGTTGGGCTGGAAGTAATAGGCAGCGTTGATACATACACACATGGCGAGGTTATTGCCCTAGCTTCAAAAAGCTTAGAGAGCATTTCTGACAGCTTTGCCCTTGACATATCTCACATGGGATTTATTCTGGGAATGCTTGACCAGCTAAAGCTCTCTGAAAGTGAATATAGTGTAGTTCTTGACCTTATCCGTATGAAAGACGGACATGAAATTAAAAAGCTTTGCGAAAAAGCAGGTGCACCTGAAAAGCTTACAGAAGATGTGATAAAGATGTCTACACTATATGGAAGCTTTGAGGATATACTCCCTGTTTGCAAAAACATTTCTGTAAACGAAAAGACCAGTGCTGCAATAGCTGAGCTTGAAGAACTTTATGAAATACTAAAGGCTTTGGAAGTAGATAAAAATATAAACCTTGATTTCTCAATCGTAAATGATATGAGCTATTATAGCGGTGTAATATTCCAGGGCTTTATTAACGGGATATCAGGAAGCGTACTGTCGGGCGGCAGATACGACAACCTCCTATCAAAAATGGGTAAAAATGTTTCTGCTATCGGGTTTGCAATTTACACAGATATGCTCGAGTACTTTGGCAGGGAAACAGATGAAAATGATGTTGATGTAATGCTTTTATATGAAAAAGCTGCAGATACAATTACCATTGCAAAAAAAGTACAGGAGCTTACAAAAGGCGGATTTACTGTTTTTGCATCAAATAAAATTCCTGAAAAGCTGAAATATAAGCTGCTTGTAAATCTTGAGGAAAAAGGGGAATGATTAAGCATGAAAGAAATGATTAATATTGCTCTTCCAAAAGGAAGACTCGGAGAAAAGGTATATAATATATTTGAGTCACTTGGTTACGGTTGCCCTTCCATAAAAGAGAGCTCACGAAAGCTTATTTTTGAGGATTTGGAAAACGGAGTAAGGTACTTTTGGGTAAAGCCCTCCGATGTTGCAATTTATGTTGAAAAAGGCGCTGCAGATGTTGGCGTTGTGGGAAAAGATATTTTACTTGAATATTCACCGGACATATATGAGCTCCTTGACCTTGGAATTGGGAAATGCAAAGTGTGCGTTGCCGGAAGAAAAGGCAAAAAGCTCCGCGGGGACAGAACAATCCGTGTTGCAACAAAGTTTGCAAACATTGCTCTTAATCATTACCAGAAAAAAGGCAGAGACATTGAAATAATAAAGCTTAACGGCTCAATAGAGCTTGCTCCCATACTCGGACTTTCCGACGTTATAGTGGATATTGTTGAAACGGGTAAAACACTTAAAGAAAACGACCTTGAGGTTTTTGAAACGATAGTTCCGATAAGCGCAAGACTTATTTCAAACAAAGCAAGCTTCCGCTTCAAAACCTCGGAGATTGAAGCCCTAACAGAAAAAATGAGGTCACAGATAAAATACGATGATTAAAATATATAAATACGGCGAAGTTACAAACGACGAGATTTTTGCGAGAGAAAATCCCACCGCCAACGTTTCGGACG
>CAZWCO010000006.1:0-19161 GCA_964632665.1 uncultured Lachnospiraceae bacterium
ACCTTCAAAGGCTGCGCCCTTAATTCCTTTAATCTGTCTTAAAGAATATTCAAATTCTTCCTTCCAGCCTTTTATGTAGTTCCATTCGTTTAATATGCTCTCTGTATCTGTAAAGCCGTTTTTGTCAAGCATTTCTCTAATCTCAGTTGCAATTCTTACAGCTTCGTCTGTGGCGTTTGTGTAGATGTGCCATGAGAAGAAGTCAAGAGGCACATTTTTCTTTGCCATATACTCTATAAACTGTCCTGCCCATTCCAAATCACCGAAGGCTGACTGTGAAATTGCAGGTCCGCCAATTTTTATATGAGGAAATCTCTTTTTAATGCGAGTTGCTGCGGCTTCGTAGAGGTCAAAGAATTCCTGCTGAGTTCCAAGCCACATGGATTGGTCCTTACAATCAGGCTCGTTCCAGATTTCCCAGTATTCTATGTTATAGTTAAAGCCGTCTGCCCAGCCCTCAGTGTAGTGCATTATGATGTGCTCACAAATCTCTGCCCACTTTTCCGCATCGGGAGGAGTTAAAATCCTGTACTTTTTTGGCGCATGCTCTATACTCTCGCCAAGTCTGTAAAAGGGCTCGGCTCCTGCATCAAATGTTAGCTTTACATATCTATCTGTAAAGAAGAAGTCATAGCTTTCAGGGTCGCCTGCGTCCTTTGAAAAGTCAGGGAACACGCCTGTGATGTCAACTACGTGAGTTCCGCCCATTCCCGGCCAGAGGCCTGTGTCATGGTACCTTGCATAAGGGATTTTTGCTTCCTTGTAGGCTGCCCGGCAGCGTCCCGGAGAAATGTTGTTTACAGCGTGCAAAATTTTCATTGTGCCACATTCATTTTGCAGGTTGAATTTTAGTTCGTTCATTTTTACTGTCTCCTTTATATTTCACATAAATACCATTTTCAAAGGTTAATTTATGTTGCATAGAATGCAACATAAAAGGGTATACCCTTTTGTAATATCACAATCACTCTACACTATTGCAGCGTATGATAATCCTATTTTGTATATAATACCATAATCTTAGGTTTTAGGACAATATCGAAACTTTTGATGTTTGTATCGAAATGTTTGATTGTTACAATTATTTTACTAATTTTCTACTTTTTTTTCGAGAATTTACTTTTTGGCATAAAAAAAGGACTCTCTAACCGGATATCCGATTAAAGAGCCCTTTGATTTTTTATATACCGTAAATAAGCCAACAATAAATATATGCCGGAATAATTGCACCAAGCGTGAAAGGAATACCAATCCTAAAGAAATCTTTATTCTTTACCGTATAGCCTGCCTTTCTTAAAATGCCTATTCCCGTAATATTGGCAGATGCACCGATAGGTGTACAGTTGCCGCCAAGAGTAGCACCTGACAAAAGACCAAAGTACAAAACGGTCGGCTCTATTCCAAGTGCGCCTGCAAGACCGGTAACAACGGGAAGCATTGTTGCAACATATGGAATGTTATCAACAAAGGCTGATATAATAACCGACGCCCATACAACAACGGTATAAAGCAAAAATACATTACCGCCGCCTGCTTTTGCAAGGAGTCCTGCGGCAGCGTCGATTACTCCCATGTGTGTTATACCGCCGATTACAATAAACAGTCCAAGCAAAAGACCTATTGTTTCAAAATCAACAGCTTTTACGGGACCAATTGCAGCAGCTGCTTTCTTGTTCCTTATGCATGTGTAAATTAAGCCTATCACAAACAAAGAGACACAAATCAAGCCATTTGTTATACCAGGCTTGTTTGGAATGAAGGATGCACTTATCAAAAGGACAATACTAAGCAAAAGCAAAATTCCCGGAACGTAATCTGTAACCTTTGTTCTGCTGTCTGATTTTTCTACTGCCGATTTTTCACGGCGGAATATCCACGCAAGAATAAGGGCAGAGACAACAGCGCCAAGCTCAACGGCAAAGAATATACTTGGTTTACCCTGATACCAGAAGAAGTCCAGAAAGCTCATGCCGGCATATGAGCCGAGCATAATTGCCGTTGTGTCTCCAACAAGGGTTGCAGCTCCTTGCAGGTTAGAGGAAACAGCAATAGCAATAATAAACGGAACAGGGTTAACTTTGAGTTTTTTACATATTTCAAGCGCAACCGGCGCAACCATAAGCACAGTTGCAACGTTGTCAACAAACGCAGAAATGACTCCGGCAAACAGCGCAAGTGATACCGCCGCAAGCTGTACATTTGGCACCTTTGACATTACCAAATCTGCAAGCAGGGCAGGCATTTTGCTGTCTATGAACAGTTGTACAAGTCCCATTGTACCTGCAATCATCAGCAGAACATTAAAGTCAATTGACGAGAAAATCCTGTCAAGCGGAAGCATGCCGCTGACAATAAAAACAACTGCCGAGCCAAGTGCTATATATGTGCGCACTTTGCTAAATACAAGCATCAGAACATATGTAACAATAAATAATAGTAAAGCGTATATCATGAAAATACTCCTTTGTCTTTAATGTAAAATTACCAAATGTTTATTATACTACAAAAAGTCTCAAAAGTCAACACTTTATTATTTAAAATCAACCTCATATGTCATTGTGCCTTTTGGAGGATAATTGCCGGCAAGAACTTCAAATGCCGCCATTACACCTTCCTTTGAACACGTTCCGAAAACTTTCCTTGGAATGTGCGGCAGGTCTTCTAAAGCATACGGATTTCCGTAATGTACAACAGTGGAAATCTGGTTTGTCATCTGCATTGCCTCAATAAGAGAGATTATACGCGGAGTAAATTCCTCTCTTCCAAGGTACGGTCTACCCTCTGTAAAGGTAACAAATATAACATCATCATACTTAACTGCAAGCTCTACTGCATCGTTATTTTCTCTCTGCGTGGGGAATTGTCTTATGGCAACGGTTTTTGAATTGGGATATAATTCATTTAGTCTGTCGCATATTGCTTTTGAACTATACCAACCACCGGAGAAGGTATCAACTGTTACCTTTCCGTCAGCTGAAATGTCAGTTTCGTTATCTGTAAGAACAAAGAACAGGTGTTTGCCTTCCTTTGCAAGAACAGCGGGAACTCCATCATCTGTTTTTACACAAATTGAATCAGTATTTATTCTGCTGATTGCTTTCTTGTCCTCTTCAGTTATTTCTGTATACTTTGGATTTTGAAGCTCTAAAACCTTGTGCTGTGCTGCAAGAACATATTTTGCTGCCTGGTCAAGTCTTTCATCAGAAATAATGCCTTTTTTGTAGCAGTTAAGCATATTGTCAAAGCCTGCACGGTTGTTTGGAGACCATACAAGAGCAATATCGTTTCCGGCTTCAACAGCCATACCCTTTGAGTCTGTTTCACCAAATTTTGCAACAATACCCATCATTGGCAGGGCATCTGATATGATAAAACCATCAAAGCCAAGCTCTCTTAAAATTCCAAGGGCTTTTTTGGAAAGGCTTGCCGGACGGTCAGGGTCAATATTCATCAGTCTGTAATGACCCGCCATAACACCGTCTATGAGCCCTTCCTTCATAAGCTCAGTATATGGGTATAAGTTATAGTCAATAAATTCTTCCCTGGTTACACTTGAAGAATTTTCTGCCATGTGAGAATCAATTAAATGGTCTTTTCCGGCAGAGCCATAATGCTTTGCAACTGTTAAAACGCCGCCGTCATGCATACCTCTTGCAATTGCTTTGGCAAGCTTTGCAACCTTTTCCTTATCACTACCCATGGAACGTGCGTTTGCACCGCAGATACCCTTACAGTCTATCATATCAATAACAGGGTCACATACTACGTTATTTCCCATTTTTCTTGCCATAATAGCTGTTACCTTACCAAATGTATAAGCAAGGTCTTCGTTATCTGCCATACCAAGTGCATTGTGTCTTCCAATTGTATATGGAGCAATTCCTCGCTCAGCATCTCTGATAATCAAAATCGGATAATCTGCAGCTTCCTTAATTTTTGCCATAACTTCATCAAAATCAGGAATGCCCGGCTGAACCCATACAGCACCCATGCAATGATTTCTGATAAGCTCATATGCGTTTTCATCGTACTTAGTATCTCTGCCGGGAGCAAAAATACCACATGTTACCATACCAATTTTTTGTTCCAAAGAAAGCTCTTCAAATTTTAGTTCTTTCATAAAAAAACCACCTTTACAAATTGATTTTTCTCATTCAGAGGAATTATAACACAAAATAAAACACTAAACAATATCGAATTTTTGGACAATTGTGTCGGATTGTTTGATTATAAAGACAAATTGCAATAATTATTGCAATTTGGAGGATTTTATGTTATAATGCATAAAAACACTCACGGAGGATAAATTAATGAGCATTTGCGACTGCTGCGTTTTTTATACATATGACGATGAGCTTGATTACTATTATTGCTCTGTAAACCTTGACGAGGACGAAATGTACAGCTTTATTAAGGGTACAACAAAGTCATGCCCTTATTTCAGGGATAATGACGACTACAAAATTGTAAGAAAACAAAATTAAACAAGTTCTTTGATGCATATATTATACGAGACAATTTATTTGGAGGTATAATATATGTTTTTTTTGGAGCTGTTATCCGGCTGGCTATCTCAATTTTTGCTCTTTTGCGGTTATATTTGCGGAAGCAACACATTCCCCCCTCCCTTAAGCCAGAAGGATGAGCTGATGTATCTTGAAAAATTTAAGTCAGGAGATTCAAACGCCAGAAAAATACTTATAGAACGAAATTTAAGGCTTGTTGTTCACATAGCAAAAAAATATGCCGATGACAATTCCCTTAATGATTTTATATCCATAGGCACAATAGGGCTTATCAAAGGAATAGATACATATAATTTTGATACAAAACGAAGGCTTTCTCCATATGTGTCAAGATGCATTGAAAACGAAATTCTTATGTGGCTGAGAAAAAGTAAAAAGAGCAAAAACGATATTTCAATTGACGATAAAATCGGAATAGACAAGGAGGGCAACACCCTGTCTCTTGCAGACATTATCCCGGCAGATTGCGCAGATATTGCAGACGAAATGCAGACAAAAATTGAAATCAAAAACCTTAAACGTGCAATTGACAAAGCGCTTACACCATCGGAGAAGCTGATTATTTATAAACGGTATGGGATTGGCGGCACAAAAAAGCTGACACAGAAGGAGATTGCAAAAAGCCTTGGCATAAGCAGAAGCTACGTAAGCAGAATAGAAAAGAAATGTCTTGGCAAGCTCCTTGACGCTTTAGGAAAAAGATAAGTCCCACAGTATTGACAAAATTGTAAAAAGTGGTATAATTATTCTATGGTTTATCTCAAGTTTCAGGAGGTACATAATGAAATCAGTTACAGAGATATTTGCAAGCAAGGTATTTAATCTTACAACAATGAAGGCATGTCTTCCAAGAGAAACATACAGATCCCTTGTTAAAACAATAAATAACGGCACAGCCCTTGACCCAAAGGTTGCGGAGGTTGTGGCAAACGCCATGAAGGATTGGGCAATTGAAAACGGCTGTACCCACTACACACATTGGTTCCAGCCCATGACAGGCGTGACAGCTGAGAAGCACGACTCCTTTATAAGTCCCACAGATGACGGCAGAGTTATAATGGAGTTTTCAGGCAAGGAGCTTATTATTGGTGAGCCTGATGCATCCAGCTTTCCGTCAGGCGGTCTCCGGGCTACTTTTGAAGCACGCGGTTATACAGCCTGGGACCCCACGTCTTATGCTTTTATAAAGGATAAAACCCTTTGTGTTCCAACAACATTCTTTGCATTTTCAGGAGAGGTACTTGACAACAAAACTCCCCTTTTGCGCTCTGTTGAAGCCGTAAACAAACAGTCCCTGCGTGTGCTTAAGCACTTTGGCTGCAAATCACAAAGAGTTGTTTCCTATGTAGGTCCTGAACAGGAGTATTTTCTTACAGATAAAAATCTTTTTAACAAGAGAAAAGACCTTCTTCTTACAGGCCGCACACTCTTTGGTGCACCTCCTGCAAAGGGTCAGGAGTCAGATGACCATTACTTTGGACAGATTAAAGAACGTGTTGCAGCATTTATGAAGGAGGCGGACGAGGAGCTTTGGAAGCTTGGAGTTTTTGCAAAAACCGAGCATAACGAGGCAGCTCCTGCGCAGCACGAAATTGCTCCTATATTTGAGACAGCTAACCTTGCAACAGACCATAACCAGATTACAATGGAGATAATGAAAAAGGTTGCAAGCCATCACGGTCTTGTGTGTCTTTTGCACGAAAAGCCATATGCAGGTGTAAACGGCTCCGGTAAGCATAACAACTGGTCACTTGGTACAACTGACGGAATTAACCTTTTTAAGCCGGGCAAGAAACCACTTGAAAACAAGATGTTCCTTTTGTTCCTGTGCGCAGTAATCAAGGCTGTTGACGAATATGCAGAGCTCCTTAGAGTATCTGCCGCAACTGCCGGAAATGACCACAGACTCGGTGCTGACGAAGCGCCGCCGGCAATTGTTTCAATCTTCCTTGGCGATGAGCTTACAAAGGTATTAAAGGCAATTAAAAAAGGACGTTCCTCAATAGAAAACGAGCGTGCGACTTTAGAGACAGGTGTTGATTCACAGCCTGTAATCAAAAAAGACAACACTGACAGAAACAGAACATCGCCTTTTGCGTTTACGGGTAACCGTTTTGAGTTCAGAATGACAGGCTCGTCACAATCTGTTTCGGGAATTAATATTATTTTGAACACTATTGTTGCAGAGGAGCTTTCACAGTTTGCAGATATTCTTGACAGTGCTGAAAATACTGCCGAGTGCATTGATAAGCTTATTAAGGATACTGTTACAAACCACGAAAGAGTTATTTTTAACGGCAACGGATATTCTAAGGAATGGGAGGAAGAAGCAGAAAGACGCGGTCTTCCAAACCTTAAAACCACCATAGACGCACTTCCTGAATACAAGAGCGAAAAGGCAATAAACCTTTTCTCAAAGCACGGAGTATTCTCCCCTGTTGAGGTCGAGTCAAGATATGAAATTATGCTTGAGGATTATGTAAAAGCACTACATATAGAAATGCTTACTATGCTTGAAATTTCAAGACAGGAAATTATTCCGGCGGCAATCAAGTACAGCAACATGCTGTCCGAGGGAATACTTACAAAGAAAAATATAGGCATTGAGGTTCCTATGCAGCAGGAGCTGTTAAAGGAAACAAACAGCCTTATAGAAAATCTTATCAGCAGTACAAACGCCCTTGGCGATATATCAAAGGCTCTGCCTGAAGACGAATACGAGCTTGCTCTTTGCTACAGAGATAAGATTATTCCGGCAATGAACCAGGTCAGAAAATTTGCTGACGAGCTTGAAATGGTTGTAGGCAAGGAATACTGGCCATTCCCTACATATACAGATTTATTATATTCCATATAATTAAATGGGTGTTGCAAAAGCAACACCCATTTATAATTATTTAATTTCCGGAAGACTTGCAGCAGCTACTGACTGACCTACTCTTCTTGAGCTTTCGTCAGGGATATGGAGCTGTATTTTCTTTGCAAGTTCAGGGAATTCAACGTCCAGAACTTCCTGTGCACGTGAAAGAAGTATGCTTCCGCCTTCGCCTGATGTTACACGTCCCATAATAAGAACATGCTTAATATCATAAAACTCTGTATAGAATGCAATTGCGTAACCGAAATATGCACCGATTGTATCATAGATATCTGCAGCTCTCCGGTCGCCCTCTTCCATAAGCTTTTGAACAACCTTAAGCTTTTCTGCCGGTGAAAGACTTTCATCAAGCTCAATGCCGGCATACGGTGCAAGCTTTATAACGCCGTCCTGTGAGAAGTATTTAACTCCACAGCCGTAATCTCCTGACCATTCGTCTACCATAGCGTCCTTTGAGAAGTCAACAGGAGCAAATGCAAGCTCATTGAGCCAGCCTGTTATATTGCCCTCAGGGTCTATGTATCCGCCTGCTTCTGATGTGCCCATTGCTATACCGAGAACTGAATTGTCATTAAGGTCCATAGCACCTGCAAGAGCAGTAACGTCACCGTCATTTGCAACCTCAATAGGAATATTCTCGCCTATTTCCTTTGCAACGTCAATGTACATGTTCTTAACCTTTTTCTCAAAGTCTTCCTCGTTTACTTTAATAAACAATGACGCTGTCATTATACGGTTATCAACATATATGCCGGCACTTGATACTCCGATTGCGTCAACTCTTGGCATATATGATGCGGCAGTTTTCATAGCCTCAAGAATACCCTGATAGTGATAGTCAGGATTATCGTTTGTTTTCGGGAACCATACAACTTCCTCTGAATATACACTCTCACCGTTTATAACGGCGCTTACCTTTCTGTCACTGCCGCCTGCATCAAAGCCTATGCGGCATCCGTCAAGGTGTCTGCCAACAGGTGCAGCAGCGGACTTATCCTTTGGTGCGTCCTTTAAAGCACAGCTTTGAACTTCAAAGTCCTTTTCATAAATCTTTTCCATGAGACAAACATCAAAATCACGGAGTCCACCACGTGTATATGCTTCCTTGATTTTGCTTGCAATCACTTCACTACCGGCAATAATGATTTTATATCCGCCTGCTATCCATAAAAGTGATTTAACCATTCTTTCTACAAACTCAAAGTTTTCTTCGTCATGACCTGTTCCGTCAGGGAAAACTCTTGTTTTGTAGGTAACGGTATAGCCTTTGTTTCTTTCAATTGCAATTACGATATCCTGTCCCTCTGTTTCTGTTGCCTTGCGCATCTGTCTGCATACGAGAGAAAGTGGTGTAAATTTGGGGTCAAGCTTTGCATTTACCTTAAGCTTCATATTTTATCTCTCCTTTTATTATTGTTTTCTTAACGTTAAATTCGTTATCGGTAATAATAATATCTGCATCCTTACCAACCTCAATTGAGCCCTTTTCCTTGTCAAGCCCGATTGTTGTTGCAGGATTAAGTGATGCGCAGTTTACACATTCCCAAAGAGGTATTTGTGAGTTGGTATAAGCATTCCAAACCCCCTTATTAAGCGGAAGAACGCTTCCTGCTACTGTTCCGTCTTCAAGACGGCATACTATATCCTTGTATACTATCTTTCTACCGCCAAGTGTATATTCTCCCATCGGCAATCCGCCTGCAGGGAGACAGTCTGTTATAAAGCAAAGCTTTCTTCCCTTAAGCTTCCAAAGCATATCATAAAAACATTTATCTACATGGAAGGTGTCTACAATAAGCTCACAGCTTACGTCTGAATTAAGTGCTGCCGTAACAACTCCCGGAGCACGATGTGAAAGAGCTGACATTCCATTAAACAAATGTGTCACATGCTTAACACCGTTTTCTGTGCTCTTCATAGCCGTATCATAATCAGCATCTGTATGTCCCATAGAAATAACAACATCCGTGCAGTTATTAATTTCTCTTATTGCATCAAAAGCTTCTGTATCTTCTTCCGGTGCAATAGTAATAATTTTAATAATATCGGAATATTCCTTTACAAACTCTGCATCCGGCTTTAGTATATGATTTGGGTCCTGAGCACCTTTTTTTGAATCACTTATGAACGGTCCCTCTGCGTGACAGCCAAATATCTGGCTACCATCCCAGGTATTGCTTTCTTCTTTTAAGCCTCTTAAAACCTCAAGAACCTTTTTTATAATCTTCATATCCACTGTCATTGTTGTGGGAAGATAACCTGTTACACCGTTTGCAATAATGCCCTTTGAAATTTCTCTTATACTTTCCTCTGTTGCGTCACAAACATCATGTCCGATGTAACCATGAATATGTAAGTCGATAAGTCCGGGAGAAACATATCCTCCTTTAGCATCAATAACTTCTGCGCCGTCAGGAATACAGTCTCCGGAAACTATGCCCTCTATCACATCTGAATAGAGCAAAACGCTGTTTTCCAGAATACGATCCTTTAAAATAATTTTTCCGTTAACAATTGCCTTCATTACTCTTACTCCTTTCCACAAACCATAGTATCTTTTTTAAAACAATACATACTTTCACGAACATTATACCATAAAAAAGCCACTATATCAACATAAATCAAAAAAAAGATAGTTTTAAATTTGAACAGTGGCGAAAAGTATAAATAAACAAGAGGGCGTTTTAAAAACACAACGTCAGATTATGCAACAAAAATTGTCTGCTTGCAATATTTTTTAGCTTTAAAACCGGAATATATTTTTTTAAAGGTGCATATAGCTGTAATAAACAAATGCGTTAGGAGGAACTTAACTTATGGCAGAATACAATATTTACAGCGATATAGCCGAACGCTCCGGAGGAGATGTTTACATAGGCGTTGTTGGGCCTGTACGTACAGGTAAATCAACTTTTATTAAGAAATTTATGGACTTGTTGGTTATACCAAACATTCAAAACAGCTATCAGGCAGAACGGGCAAAAGACGAGCTTCCCCAGTCTGCCGGCGGAAGAACAATAATGACAACAGAGCCAAAATTTATTCCAAACGAGGCTGTTGAAATATCCCTTGGCGATAACGCACACCTGAAGGTGCGGATGATTGACTGCGTGGGATATATTGTTGACAGTGCTCTGGGGTACATTGAGGACGAAGCTCCAAGAATGGTTTCAACCCCGTGGAATGATGAGCCTATTCCCTTTTATGATGCTGCGGAAATTGGTACAAAAAAGGTAATATGCGAGCACTCAAATATAGGACTTGTTATTACTACTGACGGCAGCATAACGGAAATTGAACGTGAAGATTATATACCGGCAGAAAAAAGAGTAATTAATGAACTTAAGGAAATTAACAAGCCGTTTATTGTAATATTGAACACAGCAAATCCGCGAAGTGCAGAAACACTTAGACTCAAACAGGAAATGGAGGCAGAATACTCTGTTCCCATTGTTCCCGTAAACTGTGCAGAGCTTGAAAGCGCTGATATTTATAAAATAATTGAAACTGTATTATTTGAATTTCCCCTCAAGGAAATCAACATCCGCGTTCCGTCCTGGGTTTCTGCTCTTGAAAATGACCATTGGCTTAAAAAGTCAACCAACGAAGCAATTCTTGAAAAAATGTGCAACATAAGCAAGGTGCGCCATACAAGAGCACTTGTAGAGGACTTGCAGGAGCTTGAATTTGTTAATTCTTCACTTATTGAAGGTATGGATTTGGGAATTGGCGAGGTTGTACTTAACGTAGATATTCCATCATCTGTATTCTATAAAATTCTTAGCGATGACACAGGATTTGACCTTAAGGATGAAATGTCACTTATGCTTCTTTTAAGAGAGCTTAAGTCTACCAAAAATGAGTATGACAAAATATCTGCTGCCCTTAAGTCTGTAAGAGAGACAGGTTACGGCATTGTATCTCCGGGAACAGACGAGCTTACACTTAACGAGCCGAAAATTGTTAAACAGGGCGGAAGATTTGGAGTTAAGCTCAAAGCCTCTGCGCCGTCTATTCATATGATGTGTGCAAATATTGAAACCGAGGTTTGTCCTATCGTGGGAACAGAGAAGCAAAGCGAGGAGCTTGTACATTATCTTCTTGAAGAGTTTGAGTCTGACCCGGCAAAAATCTGGGAATCAAATATATTTGGCAAATCCCTGTACGAGCTTGTGAACGAAGGATTACATAACAAGCTTTCACGTATGCCCGAGGAGTCAAGAAATAAACTACGGGAAACACTTCAGCGAATTATCAATGAAGGAAGCGGTGGTTTAATTTGCATAATACTTTAAAATGTATTGTTCTCATTTTTATGGCTATATTGCTTTCCTCTTGTAACAGCGGAAAAAATACGAATATTGAATTGTCGCCCATGTCTTATGAAACTGACACCTACAAAATAAACGGCGAAAATTTAAAAATTGCAGGTGATGCAAGCGGCATAGCCGAGCTTAATACTATTTTTGAAACAGAAATAAATGACTGGACAGAAAATTTTAAGACACGGGTAGGAATTTCGAATATAGACCCTTCTAACCCACCCTGTTTGCAAATACGACACTCTATAAAGCATAATGATGATAGCCTGCTTAGTATTGTGACAGAAAAGTATGCATATGTATCCGGCATGCACGGGAACACTTGGTGGAGTGCCAAGAACTATGACGTTAAGAACGGGAAAATTCTAAACCTCTCGGACCTGTTTTCAGATGACGGTTACATCAAAATTTTAAATGAGCAGATAAAAGAAATTATTGCGTCAAACGAAAAAGAATATCACGACCTTTGGAAAACACCGGAAATTGACAGTGTGCGTGAAAACAGATTTTATATATCAGACGGATACCTTTGTATTTTTTATGAGCCTTACGAGCTTTCCTACTATGCAAAGGGAGTTGTTGAATTTCCAATACCTGTGGAAAAAATAAGAGGGTATATAAAGCCTGAATATCTTTCCTCCGCAAAGAACAAAAACGGATAACTCTTTTAAATCCTAAAGAAAAGGAGGAATGATAATGAAATGCTTTGTTATTACGAAAAAACATATTATTTTGGTTGCATGTGTAATTGTGTTAATAACATGTATCGCAGTAATTAAATTCCGCAAGAGCGAAAAGACTGTATCTGCATTTAAGGAAAGTCCGCCCACATCTGCAATGTCGGATGTACTTCCCACGCTGGATGAACCGTCCGTAATAGCACACCTAAAAGATTTTGCAAAATCAAAAATCAGCAAAGAGCCAAATATGATTATAGAAAGCTATGGAGGATTGTTTGAAAACGTTCCTATGCCGCAAAAAACTGCGGCGCCCTCTGCTACTGAAACCAGTGCACCTACTCCATCGCCCACACCAATTCCTACAAAGGAGCAGACAAATACCTCTGCAAAGGAATTAAATAACGACACCGCTTATGAAGTTGACTTAGGTGCTTTTTCGAATGAGCCGCTGGGCTTTGACAAGAACACCTGTGTCCTTATTATTCACACCCACACAACAGAATGTTATACACCTGAGATTCCAACAAGCATTAACGATACCGGACGGAGCACAGATGAGACCAGAAATATGATTGCTGTGGGTGAAATATTAAAAGGCGAGCTTGAAAAGTATGGTTTAACTGTTATACATGACAAAACAGTTCATGACTATCCAAGCTACCAGAACGCTTACGGACGCTCTCTTACAACAGTAAAAAAGCATATTTCAGCCAACGAAAACATAGGTATAGTCCTTGATATTCACAGGGATGCGATTGCAAACCCGGACGGCACAAGAATAAAGCTTGTTCACGACATAAACGGCGAGAAAATGGCACAAATGATGATTGTGTGCGGAACTGACGGAACAGGGCTTTCACATCCTGACTGGACTAGTAATTTAAATTTTGCATTCAAAATACAGGAGCTTGCCGATAAGACATATCCCGGGCTTATGCGACCCATAAACTTAAGAAAAGAAAGATTTAACCAGCATCTGACTCCCGGTAGTCTTATACTTGAAATTGGCACTCATGGAAATTCTCTGGACGAGGCAAAAAGAGGTGCAACAGTCCTGGGACAGATAATTGGAAAGGTAATAACAAAAAACGGAACTTAAAAAGTTCCATTTTTTGTTATTACATACATTTACTCCAACCGCAGTTTTTACAGATATTGCAGCCGCCTTCAAAGATAAGAGGCTCGCCGCACTCGGGGCATGTAAGTCTTTGCTTTGCACCGGGAACAACGGGTGGATCCTCCGGCTCTGGCTCAAGCCTCACCTTTGGCTTGCCCTCGAGCTCTTTCTGCACCTCGTTGTACATGTCAAGAAGCGCATTTCCAACAGCCATAGGACAGCACGCTCCGGGGCTTGTATCCTTCTTTGTTGCTCGTCTTACTGCGTAGGACGGACAGGAGCCTGAAGAATTTAGTTGGTCTACAATTGTGTATATGTCAATGCCGCCTCTTGCGCAGATGGATATCATTCTTGAAAGTCCAACCATGAAGTTATTACATCCGCCTGTTGAGCCTTTACTAAGGTACGCCTCAACAAGAGCGCCTGTGCTTGGCTCAAAGAGAGCAAGGCAATGAAGACTTCCGCAGCCTGTCATAAGCTTACGTTTTTTACCGATAACGCTGTCGCATACCTTTACAATTTCGCCGCGCTTTAAGCCCTCGCCTGCAACAGGTACCTTTTCCTCGTGACCGGAGGTGTCTGTTGTAAGAATACCGGCTCTCTTACATCCGCTTCTGAAAATTGTAATTCCCTTAAGACCTTTTTCGTATGCATACAAGTAAAGGTCCTCTGTTTCGTCAACGGTAAATTCCTCGGGTACGTTTACTGTAGATGAAATTGACGCATCTATATGTGTCTGCCAAACAGACTGCATATCAATTCTTTGTCTGTAATTAAGGTTCATTGCTGTAACAAAATGCTCGGGAAGCTGCGAATCATCGGTAAGTCCGTGTGCATCCATATAATCTTTTACAATTTTGGTATATACCTTGTAAAGCACATCACTACCGTGAAGAGATTCTGTTTTTCTCATGTAGTAGTTTGCAAATATGGGTTCTATGCCGCCTGTAATCTCAATCATTGTACTTAGCGTACCTGTAGGAGCAATTGTTAAAAGCTGTGAGTTTCTGAGACCGTATTTTTCAACAGCCGCTTTTGTTTCGTCTGTTGTATTATAAATAAAGTACTGTGACTTTAAAATTTCATCCTTGTTATATTTGGGGAATGTGCCATACTCCTTTGCAAGCATTGCAGATGCAAATATGGCTGTGTCTGCAAGAGTTGCACCGATTTTATCGCATGTCTCAACAGCCTTTTCTGTTCCGTATCTTATGCCAAGCTTTATAAGCATGTCACCAAGACCCATAATTCCAAGACCGATTTGACGCCACTGGGATACGCTGTTTTGTTGCTCCTCTAAGGGATGGAGAGGTTGTCCCTCATCAAGCACCTCGTTCAAAGCCTTTACAGATTTTGCAACAGCGTCTTTAAAGTCCTCAAAATCAAAATATGCTTTGCTTGTAAACGGCTCCTTAACAAATTCTGCAAGGTTTAAGCTGCCAAGGAGACAGCTTCCTCCTGCCGGAAGAGGCTCTTCTGCACAAGGATTAACGCCTGCATATGAAAAACCGTCACATTCGCTTAAAAGATTCCAGCTTGAAATTCTGTCCCAGAAAAGTGCGCCAGGCTCTGCAAAGTCCCAATTGTTCTGGGCAAGCTTACGGAAGAGCTGTGAGGCTTCTATTTCCTTTTCTATAACCTCACCTGTCGCCTCTCTTTCATAGCGGAGAGTATACTTTGCCCCAGCCTTAACAGCTTCAAGAAAATCATCATGGAAGCGAACAGATATGTTTGCCTTTGTTATTTTGTCAAGGTCTGTTTTTATGTCAATAAACTCTTCCACATCGGGATGAGAGCAGTCAATAGAAATCATAAGAGCGCCGCGTCTTCCGTTCTGACCTATAAGAGAGGTCGTAAGAGAATAAAGCTCCATAAAGGAAACTGCTCCGCTTGTTTCCTTTGCAGCATTATTTATGCGTGCTCCTCTTGGACTAAGCTTTGATATATCAACTCCGCAGCCGCCTCCGTAGCTGTATGTACGGGCAAGCTTTCTTGCGCAATCAAATATACTTTCTATATTATCCGAGGGAGGCTCAATTACGTAGCAGTTTGAAAGAGTTATTTTTCTTCCATCTGTATCAAGTCCACGGTTTGCAAGTATTCTTCCGCCAAAAAGGAATTTTTTCTCCTCTATAAGCTTTCTTATATCCTTGTTACCACCGCTTACACGGTCAAGCCATTCATCAAAGGTTTCATTCTTGTTACAGTATTTGTTTTTCCAGATATCTGCGCCCAGGGTATTCTCAGCACCCAGCCATTTTTCAAGTTCCATATTAATCACCTTGTACACTATATTTTGTAATCGTTTTGTAATACAACCACTATATATTGTGGTGCACTACTATTATATTATCATATATACAAAATGTCAAGTGTTTTTTCAAAAAAGTGATAAAATATTTTTTTCTGTTGCAAGCCACTCTGAAAAAGCCGTTGCACTCCCTGCCGCTGAGCCAAGACGATGTGCATATTTATAGTCTCCTGTCTTTATAAATCCGGCAAGAAAGCCCGCTACCATAGAGTCTCCGGCACCAACTGTATTTACTACCTTACCGTCCTTTGCTTCAAGACGGTCATACTCTCCTGTTTCATCAAGAAGCACAGAGCCGTCTCCACCCATTGATACAAGGATATTTTTTGCACCCATTTTTTGCAGGCTTTTCATAACTTCATGAAGGTTGCCTTCTTCAAAATCAGGAAATATTTCTTTTAACTCCTCAAGATTTGGCTTTATTAAGAAAGGATTAAACTCAAGTGTACTTAAAAGATTATACCCTGTTGCATCTACAATATATCTTACGTTTTTACTGTTTAAACACTTTGCAATGGTTTTATATACGTCTTTATTTAAAGAACATGGCAAGCTGCCTGCAATTACTACTGTATCATGCTCTGTAATATTATTAATTTTATCAAAAAATAAATTTAAGTGCATGTCATCTATTTCAGGTCCGGCAGCGTTAATATCTGTTTCTTTTCCATGCCTTAGTTTTACGTTTATTCTGGAATATCCTTTTTCAAGCTTTACAAAATCACAGGCTATTCCCTTTTCTGTAAGCTGTCTTTCTATTTCCGCACCTGAAAATCCTGCAATAAACCCAAGCGCTGTACTGTCAATACCCAGCTCCTTAAGTATAAAAGAAACGTTTATACCTTTGCCTCCGGGAAATAGTTTTTCTTCATATGAAACATTAATTTCCCCTGTACAAAATTCGTTCATTTCCATAACGTAATCAAGTGCAGGATTTAAAGTAATGGTGTAAATCATAAAAAAATCTCCCAAAATAAGCTGTTGCATAAAGCAACAGCTTATTTAAATTATTCTAAACCACACATCTTAAGTGCAATTTCTTTTATTTTGCTTTCATTCTTCTCCGCGCCGTCTAAGCTATCACCTATTGTGTTAATATAAAGCTTAATTTTTGGCTCTGTTCCTGATGGACGAACAATAAAGCTTTCGCCACTTTCAAGCTCAAAGGCAAGAACGTCTGATTTTGGAAGTCCAGTATTATCATTTAGGTAGTCAGTTACCTTTACTATGCCATAGTCTGCTCCGTTTATTTTGCGCAAATCCGACATTATGCTCTTAATACGTTCCGCTCCGTCTATGCCCTTAAGCTCTACTGAAAGCACACCCTCTTTGTAGTAGCCGTACTCTCCGTAAATTTCCATAAGTCTGTCATACAAGGTTTTGCCTTGCTGAGAATAATAAACTGCCATTTCCGCAATGAGCATTGAGCCTACAACTGCATCCTTATCCCTTGCATATGTTCCCACTAAATAGCCGTAGCTTTCTTCAAAGCCAAGAACAAAAGAATATGTGTTGTTTGTTTCAAACTCATATATTTTTTCGCCTATAAACTTAAAGCCTGTGAGCACATCAAAGTATTTGATATTCTTTTTCTCGCAAAGCTTTTTTATAAGTCTTGTAGACACGATTGTAGAAATAATTGCTCCGTTTTCAGGAGTATTGCTGCATGAAAGAAGATAGTCTGCAAGCAGAATTCCTACCTGATTACCTGTCATGGTAACATAGTCACCATCTGACGCACGGACAACAATGCCAACTCTGTCGCTGTCCGGGTCTGTGCCGATAATGAGGTCACATCCATTTGCCTTTGCTATCTCTATTCCCTTTGTAAAGCATTCCTTATTTTCAGGGTTTGGTGATTTAACAGTAGGAAAATCGCCGTTTGGCTCTATCTGGTCTTCTACAAGAAGAACATTTTCAAAGCCTGCTCTTTTTAGGATTTCACGCACAGGAATGTTGCCCGAGCCATGAATTGGTGTGTATACAAGCTTAAAGCTTTTCTTGTCAAGGTCCTTGTTCTTTCTTTGAGCAAGGACACATTCATAGTACGCTTCATCTACTTCCTTACCGATTATAACAGGCTTATTGTCTGACTTACTGTTTACTGCAAAAACATCAACCTTGCTTATAAAATCAAACACCTTCTCTGCAGCATCAGGCGGAAGCTGACCGCCGTCGCTAAAGTATGCTTTATAGCCGTTATATTCCTTAGGATTGTGGCTGGCAGTAATAACAACGCCTGCAAAGCAGCCAAGATGTCTCACTGCGAAAGAAAGCATTGGTGTTGGTCTTAAGGACTCAAAAAGATATGTTTTTATGCCATTGGCACATAAAACATTTGCTGTATGCTCAGCAAATTCCCTTGAATTATTTCGTGAATCGTGGGCGATTACAACACCCTTTTCTATTGCTTCAGCGCCCTCGGCTTTAATATACTCGGCAAGTCCCTGAGTTGCTTTGCCCACAACATACTTGTTCATTCTGTTGGTGCCTGCACCCATTACGCCGCGTATTCCACCTGTACCAAATTTGAGGCTGCAATAAAATCTGTCTTCTATTTCTTTTTCGTCTGTGATTGACTTAAGCTCTGCTACAGTTTCCTTGTCTGCTTTTTCGAGCCAAAGCTCGTATTCTTTTCTGTAATCCATAACTTAATAATGCCTCCCTTTAAGAAATTAGCGAATTACGCCTCTTTTGATGCAAGGTATTCGTTTATATCATTAACAAGCTTATCAACATCTGCACCGTGTACCTGACATGCCATTTCAACCGACTCTCCGCTTGCTGAAGGGCATCCAAGACAATGCATACCAATGTCGAGGAAAAACTTAGCTGTTCCCATATCCATATTCAATACATCCATTATAATCATATCCTTAGTTACTTTCATTTTTTTTAAATTCCTTTCTTTTTTATATTTATATACAGCTTTCGCTGATATTTAACTGTTCATACATGCCATAAACTGTTCTCCATTAATTGTTTCTTCCTGAATAAGAAGCTCTGTAAGAGTTTCCAGCTTTGACATATTATCCTTTAAGAGAGAAAGTGCTTCTCTGTACTGCATAAGCATTATTGATTTAACCTCTGCATCAATTTGTGACGCTGTACTTTCTGAGTACTTCTGGGAATGTGCAAAATCACGACCGAGAAATACTTCGTCATCGCTATGATATGACACAGGGCCGATACTTTCGCTCATTCCGTATTTTGAAACCATGTTACGCGCAATTTCCGTTGCACGCTCAAGGTCATTTGACGCACCTGTGCTCACGCCATCCATTTTCAGTTCCTCGGCAGAACGGCCGCCAAGGAGGACTATTATGC
>CAZWCO010000007.1:0-15671 GCA_964632665.1 uncultured Lachnospiraceae bacterium
GTTTGCCTTGCAGATAAACAACATCGGTGCCCAGGCAGTGGGCGGTGTACTTACAGAGCATTCTGTACGTTTTGACGAAACAGGAAAAGCATATATTGTACCCGGTCAGTCGGGATACAACAATGACCCGTCAGCTGTCATGGAAAAAATAAAAGAGGCAATTTTAAAAGCTCACTCCAACGAGCTTGATGTTGATTTTGAAAAAACATCGCCCAAGGAGCTTACAATTGAGGCTCTTGACCTGATGATGTATTGTGATCCTCAAAACGCATCCTTTGCAATAGAAAACGGAGACGTAAAGGTACTCCCTGCCGTAGACGGAAGATATATAGACAAAAACTATTGTAAAAAGCTTCTTCCTCAAGTCCATGAGGGCGGCGAGGAAATTGAAGTTCCATACAACGTTACAAAAGCAGAGATAAATGCAGAGGAGCTTGAGAAAAAGCTGTTTAACGCAAACCTCGGCTCGTACACCACAAGATATGACGCAGGCGGAAACAGAGGCTCAAACGTTGCAAATGCAGCTTCACGTATAAACAACAAGATATTATTACCGGGAGAAACCTTTTCCTTCAACGAAACAGTTGGAAAAAGAACTGTTGCAAACGGATTTAAAACTGCTCCCGAATATATGAACGGTCAGACTGTTGACGGAATTGGCGGCGGAACATGTCAGGTAAGTACAACATTGTATTCCGCAGTCCTTTACGCAGACCTTAAAATTGTAAAGCGTTCAAACCACTCAATGAGTGTATCATACGTACCTCTTGGTCAGGATGCAACAGTTACAGACGGTGGTCTTGACCTTCAGTTTATGAATGATACAAACTATCCTGTAAAAATTTCTTCTACAACAGGCGGCGGAAGAATAACGGTAACAATTATAGGTACAGAGCCGGAAAGTGCGAAAACAGTAAAGATTTCACATCAAAAGGTTCCTGTACAAACAGGAAGCGCCGTAAACACAACACGTCTTGTATATGACGGAAACGGAATTCTTATAAAAGAAGAAAATCTTGGAATGAGCCGTTATAAGCCTCATTCTACACCTACTCCGTCACAAGCACCTGAAGTGACAGAGGCAATTACAAGCACTGAGGTGCCGGAAATCACTCCGGAAGCATCAGCAAAAGTGCCGGAACAAACAGGCACACCAACACAGAAACCTGTTTCGGAAACACCAAGCCCTGCTACACCGAAGCCGGAGACCCCAAAGCCGGAAAAGACAGCGGAGCCTGATGATAAGACACCCGTAAAGACTGAATAACAATAGGCTGTTGCAATATAAGCAACAGCCTATTTAAGAGGCGGAGACTAATATGAAAAAAATTGTACCAAAAACACCTTCAAAAAGCATTACTCCAAAGGATATAGTACTTGGAAACACATTAAACTTTAATTGCTGCGTTCATAAAATCAAGTGGCGGAGCAGCTTTGTATTTGTAACTCTTAAAACAGGAAGATATACATTTCTTGCTGTCCATAACCCCAAGTACTGCGAAAAGAAATTAAACGGCGTACACGAGGGTGCATATATAAATGTAACATGTACTATACGAGAAGAAAAACGTGCAGAAAACGGTCTTGAAATTGCTATCACGGACTATGAAATACTTTCCACGCCTATGGAAGAATACCCCTTGCCCGTATCGGACAAGGCCCTTGACTGTTCACCGGAGGAAATGATTGAACTAAGAGCCGTTTCCATGCGTCATCCTATACAAAGAGCTGTTATGCGAATTTTTGGCGACAGCCTTGACGCTTTTTCGTTCTTTATGAAAGAGAATGAATTTTTAAGAGTTCGGTTGCCAAAGATAACAGCACAGCCTTTGGCAGAGGACAAGGACAGCTTTGTTTTTGATTTCTTTGGAGAAAAGGCATATTTATCCTCTGACCCTTACCCATATCTTACACAGTCTCTTGCATTTTTTGAGCGTATTTATGATGTAGCAGAAATCTTCTTTGGCAAAAAAAGGAACTCCCCAAGACTACTTGCAGAATACACTTCTCTAAGGTTTGAGCTTGCGTACGGAAATATGGAACAGGCAATGGAAACTGTTGCAGCGGCGATAAAATTTATTACAGAAACCCTTAAAAAGAATAGCGAATATGAATTAAAGCTTCTTGAGGCAAAAGTGCCTGAAATAACTGAAATACCCAAAATTTCCTTTGACGAGGCAATGAGTGCTCTTGAAAAGGATTTGGCACAGGCAGACCTTGACCCTACGGATGAGGTCAGAATATGTGAAATAGCAGAAGAACAAACCGGCTGTGAATTTGTCTTTGTAACCAATATGCCCACTCAAAAAAGACCCGATTATTATGTAGAAAACAAAAGCTTTGTTCTTCTGTTCAGGGGTATGGAAATTGCTTCCGGAGGCGAAATGGTATATAGCGGGAATGAAAGCTCCTATGACTTTATCAGATACGGACTTCCGCCCCACTGTGGCGCAGGTATTGGCGCAGAGCGGTTTGTTATGAAGCTGCTTGGCCTTAATAATATAAGAGAGGTTTCACTTTTCCCCCGCGACATACGAAATCTAAGACCGTAGATTATCAAAAATGTACATTGACAACAATAATAATATATATTTTTGTTGTTGGAATTTAACAGTTAGGAAAAAACCAAAAAAAATGTGTTGACAATCGTCTTTTGCCGTGGTATAATGTTTCTTGTCGTCAGGCAAGAATATTTGCGAGTGTGCTGGAATAGGCAGACAGGCACGTTTGAGGGGCGTGTGTCTTCGACGTATGGGTTCAAGTCCCATCACTCGCACCAAAAAAAGAAAACACCATGTGTGTTTTCTTTTTTTATATGTATACATAATTTTTTCTTTTTGGTAAAAAATATCCCTGAATACAAATTAACGAAAGGGTTGTTAAAATTTGAAAAAATTATTTTGCTTTCTTATGATTGTGGCAGTTTGTGCAAGATTTACAATTTTTGAGCCACGTGTAATGGCGTCCGTTTCATCAGACAATCAGCTTCTTGCAAGAGCAGTAAACGGAGAGGCTCGCGGCGAGCCTTACGAGGGACAGGTTGCAGTTGCAGCGGTTATTTTAAACCGTGTAAGACACTCCTCTTTCCCAAACACCATTGCAGGCGTTATATATCAGCCGGGCGCATTTACAGCTGTAAGTGACGGACAGATAAATGTTCCCATTGATGCAAATTCCACAGTATATAAAGCATGCCGTGACGCACTTAACGGCTGGGACCCGTCAGGTGGCGCAATATACTACTTTAATCCTGATACAGCCACTAACGCTTGGATATGGTCACGACCGCTTATAAAGGTAATTGGCAAACACAGGTTTTGTAAATAAAGAAAGGACTTTTTTATGGAGCTTCAAAAAAAACACGCAATAATTTATTCTGTCCTTGGTGTGCTTCTTGTTCTTGTATCAGTTTTTGCTGCATATCAGTATACAAAGCGAAAGGAAGTTACAACAGCACTTAATAACACATACGCTCGTTCATTTTACGAAATGACGGATTATATAAACAGTATTGAAACAGACCTTAGAAAAAGTATGCTTGTATCCTCCCCTGCCCAGCTTGCACAGCTTTCGGGAAATATTTACAGGCTGTCAAACTCTGCAAAATCATGCCTTGGTGAGCTTCCCACAAGTACAATTGAGCTTGACAATACCTCTAAATTTTTGTCACAGGTAGGAGATTATACTCACATTCTTTCCCAGAACGCAATAAACGGCGAGGAAATATCCGAGGAACAGTATAAAACCATTTCCGACCTTACTCATTATGCGGCAAGCCTTAATTCTGCCCTTACAGAAACAAGAGATGCAATAGAAAACGGTCAGGTCACATTTACACTTAAAAACGGAACTCACGTGGCATATGCCGCCTCGGACGTCCTTTCTAATCTTGAGAATGTGGAAACGTCCTTTCAGGAATATCCGTCACTTATATATGACGGACCTTTCTCAGAGCATATAGAAAACAGAAAATCGCCAATGCTTTCTGCCGCCTCGGAAATAACTCTTGATGAAGCAAGACGCCGTGCGTCTGAATTTCTGCAGCTTCCAACAGAGCTTATAACCTATGAAAGCGACTCTCAAAATACTGCTATGGACAGTTACAATTTCTATTCAGATGCTGACGGCAGGGAATATATAAGCATAACAAAAAAGGGCGGTCTGGTGCTTGACTATATTAAAAACAGAGATATAGGCGAAGAAAAAATTGACTTTAACGAGGCAATAAGGCTTGCGGGCGATTTTATGCAAAAAAACGGCTATTATTCCATGGAGAAAAGCTACTATGAGAAGCTTGACGGAATTGCGGTTATAAACTTCTGTAATATGCAAAATGGCGTAAAATGCTATTCCGACCTGATAAAAATGAAAATTGCTCTTGACAACGGCGAAGTTCTTGGTATGGAAACAGGCGGATATCTCATGAACCATCAGCAAAGAAATATTGAGCCGCCTATACTGACCATGGAGGAAGCAAAAGCAAAGCTTAACCCTCATCTTGAATTTAAGTCCTCTGATGCAGCGCTTATTCCAAAAGACAATCTTGAAGAAGTACTATGCTATGAATTCCACGGCAGCTTTGCCGGAAAGAACTATATAATATATATTAATGCAATGAACGGACGTGAGGAAAAAATACTCATGCTAATTGAGTCCGAAAACGGTATTTTGACTGTTTAATTCACAAAAGGCATTATTTATCATATTATAGGAATATAGATAAAAAAAGACTGACAGCACCCGCAAATCTCTTTTTGTGGGTGCCGTAAGTCCTAAAAAAAGGAGTTGGAAAATTTGTGCGGAATTGCCGGTTATATAAATTTCAAGGATAACTTTGTTTCAAACAGAGAAAAGCACAGACGCATAACACATAACATAACAAGAACCCTGCGCCACAGAGGTCCTGACAGCTTTGGGGAATGGGTGGGAGAGCATACAGCCTTTGGCCATTCAAGACTTGCAGTCATAGATCCGGAGCGCGGCACTCAGCCAATGGAGCGGATAGTTGCAGGATATCAGTTTGTTATTACATATAACGGAGAGCTGTACAACACAGACGAGCTGAGAAAAGAGCTTGTTAATTTTGGATACAGATTTCAAACCACCTCTGACACAGAGGTGCTGCTTTATGCTTATATTCATTACGGAACAGAGTGTGCAGCGCTTCTTAACGGTATATATTCATTTTGCATCTGGGATTCTATGCGACAGCGTGTATTCATGTGCAGGGACAGATTTGGTGTAAAGCCGCTTTTTTATGCTACTTTAGACGACACCTTGATTTTTGCGTCCGAGCAAAAAGCCATACTTGCCTACCCCGGCTTTAAGGCAGAGGTGTCAAAGGAAGGTCTATGTGAGATTTTTGCAATCAGCCCCGCAAAGACACAAGGATTAGGAGTTTTTGAAAAGATA
Source organism: uncultured Lachnospiraceae bacterium (assembly GCA_964632665.1). Taxonomy (GTDB): domain Bacteria; phylum Bacillota; class Clostridia; order UBA1381; family UBA1381; genus RGIG9115. The sequence continues at coordinate 5,413 of CAZWCO010000007.1, forward strand.
GAGGAGCTTCGACCGGGTAGGTTTATGATAATTAACCGTGACGGAATAAAGATAAATCAATATTTTTCGCTCAAGGGCTCAGAGCACACAGACAGCTATGAGGAAACTGTTGAAAAAACAAAATTCCTTGTGTGCGACAGCATAAAGCGTCAGCTTATATCCGATGTGCCCATAGGTACTTTGCTGTCCGGCGGTCTTGATTCAAGCGTAATTTCTGCAATAGGCGCTCTGGAAATGAAGAAAAAGGGAAAGCAGCTTTGCACTTATTCTTTTGACTATAAGGATAACGATAAATATTTCAGGGCATCATCCTTTCAGCCTGACAGCGACGCACCCTGGGTAAAGAGAATGGTAGAGGAATTTGATACAAATCACACATATCTCATGTGCGACAACGACATTATGCTTGACTACCTTTCCGAGTGTGTGGAGGCAAAGGATTTACCAGGCATGGCTGACGTGGACGCATCTCTTTTATACTTTTGCCGCATGATAAAAAAGCACCACACCGTAATTCTAAGCGGCGAGTGCAGTGACGAGATTTTTGGCGGATACCCGTGGTTCAGAAGTGAAAAGGCCTTTGCAACACGTGCTTTCCCATGGTGCTATGACCTGGAAATGCGAAAAAATATTCTACTGCCACAGGTAGAAAAAAGCCTTGACCTTGACGGATATTCCTCTATGAGATATGAAGAATCCATAATGGAAACACCGCGATTTGACGGAGACAGCCCTGAGGAAGCACGGCGTAGAGAAATCTGCTGGCTTAACCTTAATTGGTTTATGACAAATCTTCTGGACAGAAAGGACCGTATGAGTATGGCAAGCGGCCTTGAGGTGCGTGTTCCTTTCTGCGACCACAGAATTATAGAATATATTTATAACGTGCCCTGGAGCATGAAAAATAAGGATAACATTTCAAAAAATCTTCTTCGTGAGGCAGCACGGGGCATACTCCCCGATGATGTATTGTTCAGGAAGAAAAGTCCATACCCAAAAACACATAATCCTGCCTACGAGCAGCTTGTGAGGGAGGCACTTCTTGATACAATATCAAATCCAAATGAGCCTATTCTTGCCCTTTGTGACAAGAAAAAAATTGAAGAAGCGTGCCGTGGCAGCTCTGATTACGGAAAACCGTTCTTTGGTCAGCTTATGGCGGCGCCCCAGTTTATAGGATTTTTGCTCCAGGTTAATCATTGGTTTAAGCATTATAGTATTAGAATTGTATAGATATTGTGAAAAATCGGTCGCAAGTGATGTTGTTGGCAATGGCACAGCAACAAAAAAGGGGGGTGTTGCAATATGCAACATCCCCTTTTACTTAGTCAAGTATATAAACGTCTAAACTCTTTCTTCCGAAAGCCATAAGCTCCTTATTGCTCTTTTCAAAGCACAGGTCAATTTTATTTCCCTTGATAACTCCGCCTGTATCTCCTGCCACAGCGTAGCCGTAGCCCTCAACATACAGATTTGTTCCAAGAGGAATAACTTTCGGGTCTACTGCAACTATTCCATATCCGGCAGTTCTGCCTGACGCAGTTTTTCCGTAGCCTCCGCTTTTATTAAAAGCAGAGTATGCCGTTGCAGTCATTGTCATCTTCTTTTTGTAGGAAAAGCCCTGTGCAGATGTTCTTGCAACAGATGAAGAAACGGCTTTTGTACCACGTGCAACAATTTCATCCTTCTTTTCTGTTACAACCTCACGAGAGATTTCTGCTACGGAAATTTCTGCTCCGTTTTCCGAAACAACCATTTCCTTTACCTTTGTCACTCCCTGAACACCAGCCTGTAAAACCTTTGTTTTACCTTTTGCAAGAGTGCTGTCATCCTTATATACTATATTAAACGGAGTAAGCTCTTCCCTTTCCCTCTCTATTGCGTTTACTCTTATTATTTTTATAATACTGTCCGGTACAATTTCTGTGTCAAGGGCAGGTATTGTATAATCCTGCTCCCCTAAGAATATACCGTTTTCTGTAAGAGTTTCTGCAACAGTTCTGGACGTGGTTGATGTTGTAATTGTCATTCCATCAACTTCTATATTTATTCCAACACCGCGGCGAACAACTATCTCGTCTCCGTCCTCAACCACATATTCCTTTTCAAAATTCACTTTATCATACAAGCCAAGCTCTGTCATGTTATCCTCAACAATTTCAAGGACTGTGCTTTGTCTTGTTTTGATATTGGTTGTCTTTTCAACATCATGAATTTCATCAATCTCTTTTATTGTTACGTCAATACCTGCAACATCATATACTGCGCCGGTACATACGAAACACGTTACGAGCAATCCGCATATGACATGAATCATACGTCCGGATTTTTTCATATTCTTTAGCATAATGAATTTCCTTTCTGTTTAGCCGAAGCAACACACATACTATTATACATAGGTTTTAAGCCAAAGTCAAGGATTTTGTTACAAAATAATTACGCAATTGTTGCGCAAAACGGCGTGTTTTGTAACATATATGTAAATCATTTCCAAAAATTCCACAAGATATTGTGGTTTAACGTTAATAATATAGAATATTTTACATATTAAAAATTTAGTACTTTTTTTATTTTTAATTGGACATGTTGTACTAATTATCAATTATTTTTATGCATTTTTCCGGCATTATCCACATATGAATTTTCTTTATAAATCAGTTCGGACACAGTACACAGGGTATATTTTTCACACAAATTCTCCAGAATTTCCGGCAATGCATCGGCTGTGCTCTTTGTTCCTGTGTGCATAAGTATAATGTCCCCGGGCTGTGTTTTTCCGGTTGCACGTTTTATTATACTTTCCTTTTCTGCCTCCCCGTAATCGATTGTGTCAACAGACCATTGTATTGGTATAAAGCCTGCTTTTTCAATCACGTCTATGGCATTGTTGTTATATGCACCGGAGGGCGCTCTCACAAGCATGGCGTCTTTACCTGTTGCAGATTTTATTATTCCGGCAGTTTTTATGGAATCACTTTCCACCTCATCGGAAGAGAGCTTTGTATAATCCTTATGATTATACGAATGTCCACCAAGCTCATGTCCTTTATCTGCTATCTTTTTAGCGGCTTCCGGATACTTTTCTGCCCACTCGCCTACAAGAAAAAAAGTAGCTTTAACATCCTTTTTGTCAAGGGCAGAAAGCACTCTGTCAATATCCTCATCACCCCATGCACAGTTAAAGGTAAGAGCAACCGAGCTATCATCACGCTGAACGCTGTATATGGGCAAATTTCTGCTGCCGCTTTTAAATGCCTGACGCACCGGCAGGGCACTAATGGTACATGCTGCAACAAAAATTATAAGACACAAAATAATACTGTTTTTTCTGATTACTAACATTTAGACACTTCCTTTTAAATTCTGGTACAATCTATTCTATTCAGGAAATGTAAATTTTAAAACAAAAAAACTGTATGCTCGGTGCCATCAATAGCGCTCGTCATACAGTTTCTGCTTTTAATCATCTATGTTCACTCTTTGGAAAATATCATTCCTTATTTGAGCTATTTTTCATTGCTTTCATTACTGTAATTATTGCATCCTTCTGCTGTGGAGTAAGAAACACCCATTCATCAAAGAGCTGTTTTAACTCAGGTGTCATTCCAACCATATCATTTTCCGAAAACAATTGGGACAATGTTATCTTAAACCCGTCACATATAGCCTGAAGTGTAGCAATGGAGGGAACGGTTCCTCTCTTATAAATATTACCTATTGTTTCCTGTGATAAACCACTTTCTTTTGAAAGTTTATATCCAGACCATCCGCGTTCTTCAAGTAAATGATTAGTCTTTCATGAATATCCATATGCAACACCTTCTTTCTGTAATTATTTTACATCTTTTTATGACAAATTTATACATAAATATTGTACTGTAAATACATATATATTAGAATGTATATTGTAGTTAAACAAATAAGGCTGTTGCGTTAAACAACAGCCTTTTTATACAGCGGAAACCTTATTGTCCGTATTGAACTTAATTGATTTTATGTATGTGTTACCACGTGTAAGAGTAAGTAATTTATTAACCGTGAGATGATTTACAGAAGATGTATATATCTCTATTTCTATTAAATTATTTTCAACAGAATTATATGACATATTTTCTGCCGAAAGATTATTTTCTGTCAAAATGTTTTGAACATAGTTTACTGCTTCATCGGAATTTTCTATTACAAACACAATCTGTTCTTCTACCTTTATTCCGCTAAGCTTTATGTTCTGATGTAAAATGGTTTGTGCTACTATCATAATTACGGTTGTCATAATACCGATGAAATACATACCTGCACCGATTGCCATTCCAACTCCCGATGTTGCCCATATACCTGCCGCAGTTGTAAGTCCTGTAATTGTACCACGGTTAAAGTATATCATACCCGCGCCAAGAAAGCCTACTCCCGTTACTATCTGGGATGCAAGTCTTGACGGGTCAAGGCGTGTATCTGATATATCAGTCATAACATTTGCCATATCTGAAAATCCGTACTTTGATACAACCATCATAAGAGCAGATGCAAGTGCAACAACAAGGTGTGTTCTTGTACCGGCACCCTTACCACGTCTTTTTCTTTCATAACCGATTACCAGTCCGCAAACTCCCGAAAGAACAATTCGCAGCAGGCACTCTAATTGAAATATAAACTCCTGATTTTCTAAATTAAACATAATATTTTGTTTCAGCTTCCTGCCGAAACTTAACCCCTCCCCAATATTTTAATTAATCTTGTTTTTTAGTGCAATAATTGCAAGCTCGTATCCGTCAAAGCCAAGACCGCAAATCTGACCTATACATGCCGGAGCAGTAACGGACTTATGACGAAATTCTTCACGTGTGTGAATGTTTGAAATATGTACTTCCACAAAGGGTACATTAACTGACTTAATGGCATCATGAATAGCGTAGGAATAATGAGTAAAAGCTCCCGGGTTTATTATAGCGCCGTCATATACTCCCATGGTACTATGGATTTTTTCTACTATTTCTCCCTCAAAATTACTTTGAAAGAAATCTGCCTCAACACCTATACCATTTGAAAACTCTTTTACTCTTTTTTCTAAAGCCTCCAGACTGTCATTGCCGTATATACCCGGCTCTCTTTTTCCGAGCATATTAAGGTTTACACCGTTTATCACAAGTATCTTCATATTTTCACCTCCTCTTATAATAGTTCTATTTCCTTCATAAGCTCGGTCACGAGCTCACTTTCAGGCACTTTACGTATTATTTCGCCTTTCTTAAATATAAGACCCTCTCCGTTGCCGCCTGCAATTCCAATATCTGCATCACGCGCCTCGCCGGGACCGTTTACAACGCATCCCATAACTGCTACCTTAATGTCCTTATCAGTATTTTCAAGGCGTTTTTCTACCTCTGTGGCAATTGAAATAAGGTCTATCTGCGTACGTCCACAGGTGGGACAGGAAACAAGCTCAACTCCGTTTTTCCTAAGACCCAGCACCTTAAGTAAATCCTTTGCCGCCTTAATTTCTCGTACCGGGTCAGCTGTAAGGGACACGCGTATTGTATCACCTATTCCCTGACTCAGAAGTCCGCCAATTCCAACAGCAGATTTTACAATACCCATGCGCTCCGTTCCCGCCTCTGTCACTCCAACATGTAGAGGAAGGTCGGATTTTTCATGGAACAATCTGTATGCCGCCATCATCTCAGGCACATGAGAAACCTTAATAGAGACCACAGTATCGTGAAAGTCAAGGTCTTCAAGAATTTCCACATGTCTGAATGCACTTTCAACAAGTGCCTCTGCAACAGGGTGCTTATATTTTTCTACCAAATCCTTTTCAAGAGAGCCGCCGTTTACACCTATTCTTAAAGGAACACCGTAATACTTTGCACACTCCACAACCTCTTTTACTCTGTCACGGCTGCCGATATTGCCGGGATTTATACGAATTTTGTTTACCCCAAGCTCCATACATTTGAGTGCAAGGCGGTAATCAAAATGAATATCTGCAACAAGTGGAATGTTAATTCTCTTTCGTATCTCACCCATTGCGTCCGCCGCTTCCATGTCAGGCACGGCGCACCTGATGATTTCACAGCCGGCATCCTCCAGCCTTTTAATTTGACGGACTGTGGCTTCTACATCACGTGTATCTGTATTTGTCATTGACTGGATTGCCACCGGCTCGTTTCCGCCAATTTTTACTCCGCCAATGTTTACTACTCTTTTTTGCTTTTCTCTCTTAATCAAAGCTCATCACCACTTGTAAAACCAAAATTTTTCATAAGGAAATTGCTGTTTCGCCAGTCGTTTTTAACCCTTACCCAAAGCTCAAGGTAGACCTTTTTGCCAAGCATTTTTTCTATGTCTGCTCTTGCCATTGTTCCTACCTTTTTAAGCATTTCCCCGTGCTTACTTATTACTATACCCTTATGAGATGCCTTTTCGCAGTAGATAACAGCGTTAATGCTTGTGATGTTCTTTTTCTCCTGCATACGCTCTATCTCAATTGCTATTCCGTGTGGCACTTCCTTGTCAAGACACCATAAAAGCTTTTCTCTTATTATTTCTGCCGCAATTTGCTTTTCCGGCTGGTCTGTTACCATGTCATCATAATAGAACTTGGGACCTTCCTCGAGGAACTCACGTATATCATTGAGCAAAAGGTCAACACCGTCATTGTTTTTCGCACTTATGGGGACAACTGCATCAAAATCAGCCAAACTGCTGTAATCCGCTATAAGAGGAAGAAGCTTTTCCTTTTGTACCAGGTCAATTTTGTTTATTACTAAGATACATGGTACATGAAGAGCCTTTATATCCTCTGCTATTTTCCGCTCCATATCCTGTATTTTTCTTGTAGCGTCTACCATAAAAACAACTATATCCGTGTCCTTTACAGTATGCTTTGCCTCGTTTACCATAAATTCGCCAAGCTTGTTATGCGGCTTGTGAATTCCGGGCGTGTCCGTAAACACAATTTGTTCCTCATCTGTTGTGTAAATTGCAAGAATTTTATTTCTTGTAGTTTGAGGCTTATCCGATATTATTGCTATTTTTTGTCCTACAATTGTATTTATAAGGGATGACTTACCAACATTTGGCATGCCTACAATTGCAGCAAAGCCTGATTTGAAGCCTTGATTTTTCATATTTTCCTCCGATTTCCTTTTATGTTAATTAATAATATTTTAAGGTCAATAATTAAAAGCGCAGCAAGTATTACAAGTGCTTTCCAAGATGTAAAAATTGATTTAAGAGCATGGAGAATTCTAAACCAATCTCCAAAAATTGCAATCCCCACAAATATTGAAAACATTGCCGCAATTAAGGTTGCAGCTGCCGCAAAATCCTTTGCATGCATTGCGTCAAGGCATTTTTCTTTGGTTGCTGTGTCAACGGCTTTTTCAACTGCGCTGTTTAGAAGCTCTGTGCTTATAACTACTCCGATAACAGCGAGTAGGATTGCCCACTGGGTACGGGTAATTTCAAAAAAATATGCAAAAAAACATATAAGGTTTCCTATACACACGTGAAACCTTAAATTACGCTCACCCTTAAGTGCATCCAAAAAACCTTGGACAGCATGGTAAACGCTTTTATAAAATGATTTGTTTTTGCAGCTTAAATCCATTTTACTTTTCCTCTCGTGTAATGCCAAGGGCAGATAATATTTCCTCCTGCTTTTTGAACATTATCTTTTCTTCCTCCGGCTCCATATGGTCATAGCCAAGAAGGTGGAGCATGGAATGAGCTGTTAAAAAAGCAATCTCTCTCTTGATACTGTGACCATAGCTTTGTGCCTGTGCCACAGCACGCTCCATGCTGATTACTATGTCACCAAGGACAATTTCTTCTCCGTCAAAATCATACTCTGTAACAGGCTCTCCATCCTCGTCAAACTCAAGCATGGGAAAGGAAAGTACATCTGTTGGAGAGTCTATATTTCTGTGCTCCTTATTAATTGCCCTGATTTCTTCATCATCAACTATTGTAACACTTATCTGGGCGTCCTGCTTAAATCCCTCATAGGATAGAGATTTCTCGCATACAAGGGTTATTACATCCTCAAGCTCTTTTGTAAATTCATGACTTGCTTGTTCGTTCTCTATAAGTAGCATGCTTTCTTTCCCTTTCTTCTTCGTAACGTGCATACGCCTTTATAATCCTTTGTACAAGGGGATGACGGACAACGTCCTTTTCCGTCAGATAGCAAAAAGCAAGGTCTTCTATGTTTTTGAGCACTCGCTCTGCTTCCTTAAGACCTGATTTTTTACCGTAGGGAAGGTCTACCTGTGTTATATCTCCCGTAATTATGGCATGAGAGCCAAAGCCTATACGTGTCAGGAACATTTTCATTTGCTCGGGAGTTGTATTTTGTGCTTCATCAAGAATAATAAACGCATTGTCTAGCGTTCTTCCACGCATATATGCAAGGGGTGCTACCTCAATCATACCTCTCTCCTGATACCTTGCAAAGCCCTCTGCACCAAGCATTTCATACATGCCGTCATACAAAGGACGAAGATACGGGTCAACCTTATTTTGCAAGTCGCCGGGTAAAAATCCAAGCTTTTCTCCCGCCTCTACTGCCGGTCTTGTAAGGATTATTCTGCTTACCTCACGTGCCTTTAGTGCCATGACAGCCTTTGCAACTGCAAGATATGTTTTACCCGTTCCGGCAGGACCAATGCCGAACACAATTGTATTTTCATCAATAGCATTTATATAATTTTTCTGACCAAGGGTTTTTGTTTTGATTGGCGCTCCCTTTGCGTTTACGGCAACAACATCACTGCCCAGCTTTTTAAGGTCTATGCCACCGTTTTCACGGACAAGGGTAATGGCATAGAGTATTTTCTGCTCGTCAAGGTCTTCTCCGCGCATAACAGACTGAATCAGCACTTCAAGAGCCGCTTCTGCATCCTCAACATTTTCCTCGGTACCTGATACGGACAGACCCCCGTCATGGGCAGAAATTTTGACCTCAAGGGATTTTTCCACAAGCTTAATATTTGAATCAAAGCTACCGAAAAGGCTTCTTGTATCAAAGCTTTGTGGCAGCTCTATTTGTCTTTGCATCATAATAAATTTCTCCAAACATTTAATACTATCTTGGTACGGTTACACCTATATTTTCGATAAAATCCATACGTGCCGTCACTGTAAGGGTGTTATTTTTGTTTATAACCTCGTAGTCCTCAGACTTAAGTCTTGCAAAGGTACCAAGCTCATTTGAAATCTGTGCCGAAAGGTCACGTCTTGCAAACTCCGTCACCCACTCCTCTGTAAGCTGAACTCTGTTTTTTTCAGCCTCCATGTATTTATAACGGACAAGGGTTACACCTAAAAAAGAAAAGACTTCGTTCCTGGTACAAATACTGTATTCGTACTCAGGCTCTTTAAAAATACGGAGTTTTTTTGAACTTACACATATATCGTACACATTTTTTTCTTTTCCTGTAAATTCCGGTCTGTCCTCAAATAAATTATACTCACCTGTTTTTTCATAGTGAGTATATGCCATAACTTCGCCGTCTGCGTGGACGGTATATGACTTTTTATTCTCCTCTGTGCCTGTTTCTACAAGTCCTGAAACAAGCACCTCTCCTGCGTTGACAGCGTTACCGGGAACGCATAGAGGCATACCTTTTTTTACGGACATTTCTGTCACAAAGCCATCCTTTGACGCAATAATATCGCAAGGAGCATCCTCATCCACCATTATAGGTGGCACAATGCCCTCATGGATTTGTACACGTGCTCTTACTCCGTCAACATACACCCACGCCCATGGTACATTTTCAAGAGAGTTCACAAGATGATTTTTCATTGTTATTCCGTCAGGAAGATTTTTTAAAAGAACACCGGGCTTTACTCCGATTTCTTCAAGAAGCTCAAGAACGACTGCCTCGTCCATTTCTCCGTCCGTTTCAACCCGAACATCTAAAAGGAACATGGAGGATACGCAAAAAGAAATTATAAAAATACAAATTCCGGCAAGAAAGCCTATACGCTTTCTGTACCTGAATAATAAATCGTCTCCGCTTTTTTCTTTTTTTATTTTGAGCTTAACACCAAGCTTTGATGCAAGGGTGTATAGCTCATAAAAATCATCCTTCATTACCGTAAAGGTTATTTTTTCTCCGGAGGTTATATTAAAAAGCTTTATATTTTTTTCAGCACATGCGCTGATTAAGGTCCATACGGATTTTTCACTTGTTTCTATTATAACATATCCTTTTAGAAAATAAAAGAACTTAATTAAAAACATTTTTATTTTC